>NZ_JAJGZS010000052.1:0-5947 GCF_020806285.1 Shewanella sp. 10N.7 | reverse complement strand
AGGGAAATGCTGTTGTTTCCCTTTCGTCGGGTGTGGGCGAAGCGCCACGACTTTGTTAACTACCAAGCATTGCTAAAAATGAACAAGAACCTTAGGTATAAAAACAAAAGTTGTAAGGCATAAACAAGGTAGCGAACTCTAATACCCTGATAATTATCAATTTAAAAAATAATCATTATTTGGCAGTCACCTTTATCGGGAAGGCCCGTTTAATTATTAGGTGTAAAAATTAAATTAGTATTTATATCAATCATATAAAAATGTAGGATGATATTAATCAATAACTTAAGCCGCCTACTTTATCAGGCGAGCCGTTTAATAAGCGTTAGCACTACAAGGAAAGTTTGGTGGATTGGAAACATATAAAATATATATCTGTAGTTATAGGCGTGACCCTAATCGCTACTCTTACCTTTGTGCTCGGAATAAGTTTTGGGGTTACCTACGAGAAAGACTCCTTTACTGAAATAATAATTCCTGTTTTAAGTGCAATGGGAAGTTGGGTGGCAGGATTTGGTGCACTTGGTGCAGTTTTTACTTCTTTATGGCTTGCGGAGCAACAAAGAAAAAACAGTGGTGAAAGTTTAAAATGTGTATTTGACGTATTTGTAATCCAAGGGATTCCTGACGATTCTCTAGGTGTTATTGTTACAAGCAATGGTAATAAGCCAAGTAACGTTAACTCAATCACAATACATTCTTCCGACTCTACCGTTGCTATGTCTATTCAGCAATTTGCACCATCAAGTACAGCTTTACCAACTTATTTACCTTATGGGCAACAAGCATCATATCTTTTATCCTCTGACTTTAAATCCCACATTAATGAATATGTTAATAAACACTGTTCGGGTTCTTACAAAAATCTAGTTCTCTCAGTTAATACAACGACTGACTCATTTAATGTTAAGTTCGGTAAAACCGTTATAGAGCACTTAAAGTAGTGCTAGCAAGTCATTCCAGCTGACGCCTAGGGCGCAGCTGAATCAGGCGTTATATGCCATGGAGGCACCTATGCAATTTGAAGTTTGGCATTATATTCTTATTCCTGCATTAGTGATAAATATTGCGGTTTCTATTTATATATCCAAAGTTGAAGGTCTCAATAAATTCCAAAAAAAAGCGCAAATATTAATCGTGTGGCTAATTCCATTTTTAGCGGCAATCGGATTATGGTTATTCAATCGTTCATTAGAACAAGAGGCTAAACAACATAAAGAGTTTGGTTCTGGTCCTCAAGATAGTGGCCTAGGACCAGGTGAGTAAATGGAATATAACAAGCGAATAGACGAATAGACAAAGGTTTAGCTAAGGAGTGTAAATGTATAAAGGAAGTTGTTTGTGTGGCTCAATTCAGTTCTCATTGAATGGTGGAGTTACCGATATTATTCATTGCCACTGTTCTTTGTGCCGTAAGGCTAGCGGAAGTGCTTATGCCACCAATGGTTTCATTGACGCTGAAGACTTAAAGTTAATTGATAACGATAATACTCTTAATTTCTATGAGAGCAGTGAAGGTAAACGTAAGTATTTTTGTAAAACTTGCGGAAGTCCAATCTATAGTTCCAATTCTCAATCTCCGAAAAAGTTTCGCCTTAGTTTAGGTATCTTGGATACCGATATATCAGAACGACCTATTTCTCATAACTTTGTTACTTCAAAAGCTAACTGGGATGATTTGGATGCTGAGTTACCACGTAGTGAAAAGCACGAAGTTGGGCGAACGTAGAAATAATTAAGACACCCATAATTATTTTAAATCTCGCTGCCACCTAAATTTAAAGCTTAAACAAAAACGCTAACCGCTTGGTTTAATCCCAAGTCGATTAGCGTTTTTAGTTGCCATTATCGTTTCAAAAGTGTTTGCCAGCCCCTTTCTAACGATAGCAGCCTTTTCTAGCGATAACCGTTCGATTAAGTTTCTTTACCTAAATGCTTATATAAGCTTTGGTAATCAACACTTTCAGCCATTAGCTGTTGATGGTTACTCACTTTTGTCACTGTCTTTAAGCGGGTTGATTTTAAACACCCCTCGACCATCAATGCCGATATACAAATAGCCATCTTGGCCCTGATGTAAGCTGCGCACTCGACCAAGGTTTTCCAATAGATCTTGTTGGCCGGTGACTTTATCACCATCAAGGCTAACACTAATGAGTTTGGCAAACTTTAATGAACCAATTAATAGCTGTTTAGCCAGTTCTGGGTAACGCTCACTTGTGACAAACACCATAGCTGAAGGTGCAATAGACGGCACCCAGTACGTGATCGGCTGCTGCATACCGGCTTTTTCGGTCAAATCAGTAAAGCTGGTGCCACTGTAATTCACCCCATAGCTGATCACTGGCCAACCATAGTTGGCGCCTTTTTCAATAATATTAAGCTCGTCACCACCTTTAGGGCCGTGTTCGTGGGCCCATATTGCCGATGTATGTAGGTTTAACGCCATACCTTGTGGGTTACGGTGGCCGTAGCTATAGATGGCGGATTTTGCGCCTTCTTTATCAACAAAAGGGTTGTCTTTCGGCACGCTGCCGTCATCATTAAGGCGGTAAATTTTACCTGAATCGCGGCTGATATCTTGTGGATTAACATCGCGCATACCGCGATCGCCAATAGAAAAATACAGCAGCCCTTGTGTATCAAACGCAATGCGGCTACCAAAATGTACTGATTTACTGGCATAGGCATCTGCCATGTAGAGGATTTGCGTGTGGCTCAATGCCATGTTATCGCCTTGCTTATCCAGTTTAGCGCGCAATATAGCGGTATTAGAAGCATCTTCAGTGCCTGCACTATAGCTGATATAGATCCACGGTGTTTTTTCATATTGTGGGTGCAATACCACATCAAGCAAGCCACCTTGACGCTCGGCGACAATATTAGGTAAACCGCTTACCGAGGTCGACTTTCCGTTCACGTCGATGTGATATAACTGACCTTGGCGATCGGTGACTAACAAGGCACTGTCTGGTAATTGAGTGATACCCCACGGAATGGTGATCTGCTCGTTAATCGGTTCAAGATCATAGGGGGCGGCGAGTACCGGCAGGCTTAAGGCCAAATAGGCACAAGCACTAATAAGTACTTTAAACATGATTGTGTGTCCTCAATTATCGTTATAGTGTGGCTGCAAGGGTAAACATAAATAGCCTTTCTGGGCCGGGCTCATAGTAGCGCCCACCAAAGGCATTAATTCTTATATTGTCGTCATAGTATTGATTAAATAGGTTATTGACCGTTAGTGATAACGACATTGCCAGCGGTTCAAAATCAAGTACTTGGCTGACTCCCGCATTGGTCAGCCAATAGCTATCAGCCGTCTCGGTATTACTATTGTTGGTGTACCTGTCTCCAACATAGAGTAGTTCCAGATTGATTGAAAGGTCGTTATCATTTTGATACAGCAACTGGCTGGCACCTTTGTGGCGTGGGGTACCTGGCTGAATTTTTCCACTGTAGTCACCTTGTGGGGTGGTATAGCTATCGTAACTAAAGTCTGAATAACTGTATTGGTTTTTCCATGAAAAATGACTGCCGAATTGATGCTGACTGCTCACCTCAATCCCTTGACGTGCGGCCGCCCCCGCATTGCGATAGTAAGTGATTTCATCCAGGCTATCGTCTTTAAAGTAAGGGCTGATAGCATCGCTAATGTCGATATAAAACAGCGCCAAATCATAACTGTGTGCAGCCGTTAACTCGCCCCTTAAGCCGATTTCATAGTTTATTGCCGTCTCTACGTCTAAATCTGGGTTAAAGCCGCCACCAAATCCACCATTAGCTGTGATATCGCCAGTGTTCGGATTGGCTAGCTCCGTAGTGGTGGGGATTTGAAACGATTGGCTAATCGTTGCGTACAGTAGGTTATCGTCTGTGAGCTGATAACTGCTGCCAAGATTGGCACTGCTGTTGTCCCAGTTACGCTCACCTGACTGGTCGCCATCTACTAAGTATTGATCTTTTACCTCAACGCGGTTGTGCTCATAGCGTAAGCCTAAATCGATAAGCCATTTGTCACTGGGCTGGGCTGATAATTGGGCGTACAGTGCACTTGAGTCAATCAACTCCTGTTGCGATAGTGCCAAGTCGCCGCGAATGCCGCCATCTAGGTTGTCATAGCGGCGGCGTTTATCATCTTGGTATTGCAGGTTGGCACCTAGCAGCACTTGAGTTTGATAATGGGTTAACCAGTTTTGTGTGGCGTATTGCACATTGGTGCCGTAAAACTGCCTAGCCAGTTCAACTTGGCCGCCTGCACTAAACGGTAGGCGGTTATTAAAATCTTTATCAAAGTAATAAAACTGCGCGTTAAGCTGGCTGCTATCATCAAATTGATAGCGACTGGCTAAGGTATGTTTTTGTTGTTTTACTTCTTCACCGGCTTGAAAACTGACATTGCGATCCCGCGCTGCTGTCGGCTCACTATCAGCTTGCTCGCGAGTTAAACCACCGGCATCCTCAGCGATTGGACTATCAATATATTGGCTGTTAACGCGCAATAACCATTGCGGTAATACTTGCCAATCTAGATGGCCATTAATGGCACTTTTTTCATATTCACTGTGATCACGATAACCCTGTTTCTGGGTATGGCTAAGGCTAACGCCAAAATTGACGGTGTCATAATGTTTATTGGCATATAAATACGCTTGCTCGGTATCAAACGAGCCTTTAGTGAGTTTAAGTGCTAGTTTGTCGTCATCTGGGACTTGGGTATTTATCTTAATCACACCACCAGCGCTGTTACCATAAAGCGCAGACGCCGGGCCGCGTAACACTTCGATACTGGCTAGGTTCTGTAACTCGAGACCGTCTAACTGACTTTGACCGTCAGGTAGAGTGTGCGGTACATCGTCGACCAAAATCTGAATGCCACGAATACCAAAACTTGATTGCGCCCCAAAGCCACGAATTGAAATACGCTCATCTTGAGAGAAGTTTTGACTGGCTTGCAGGTAGACACTTGGCAGCGAGTTGAGATACTCGCTCAGTGTTAACGGTGCTGCAATCAGGTTGAGCTGGGGTTGTTCAAGGTAACTGTAAGCCCTTGGTTGTTTCGTGGCGTAATAGGGTAATGTTTTACCAAATACAGTAATTTTTTCATCTATTTGCTGAGTCTGTCTGTCGAAGTTTGCATCAGCGAAAACTATGGTTGGTGCAAAAAAAATGCTTAGTGCAAAAACGATGTAAAAACAGCAAAGGTGTCGCGCGTCTGATCTAACTGGCGATATCCACATTAACACTTAGGTAACTCATTGATAAAGTATATTTAACCATGCATTATGCAGAGGTTAAGGCTGAGTTCAATAGCTAATAATGTAACAGTGTATTTGGCCGTGATTACTGGGTAAATAAAAGTGTTTAGCTTAATTTGGTTACTTTGACCTAATTTATAGTAGATTTGTTTGACTGGTGAGGAGTGTGATAAAAGTGAAGACTTCATCGAGATCTATAATGCTGATACCAGTGATGCAATTTTAGGTTGTTATGGTAAATAATTAAGACACCCATGATTATTTTCTGTCATCGACTTTGCCAAGCTCGCGATTGAGTATCAAAGCCAAACTGGGGTGAAATTATTTGTTGTAACAGCCCTAGATGCCAATGAGAATTCGACTGTGTTTTACCATCGAGTAAAAGGCCAAGTGCAGAAGGAGTTAAGCCTCCTCCCTTTAGCCAAGTACAAACCCATTACTGGCAAGCTTGTGGCAGACAATATGTTAGCTGTTGCAATACAGGATAAAGAGTTCGTTAACGACAGTAAGCTCGATAATGTAATAGTTAGGATTATTGATAACAAAGATATGCATCGACTGGTTAACTGAGGTTTGTCCTAACTTTTAGTTATCATTTGAAAAAATCAACGTCGTGGCGCTTCGCCCACGCCCGACGAAAGGGAAACAACAGCATTTCCCTTCTCGACATCCCTTGCCGCCCCTACGAA
>NZ_JAJGZS010000051.1:0-11260 GCF_020806285.1 Shewanella sp. 10N.7 | reverse complement strand
TTACCTAAAAATCCATACCATGTGCCATACGCCTGCCAGTCATCACGGTAAAAGCGATGAGGGTTACTATGCAGTCTAGGGTCTTCCTTATAGCGTTTTTTGTACTCAGATTGCGATTTAATACCGAGATTGATGGCCGCTTTTGAAGCTGCTTCTATCGTTGGGTAATAATCAGGAATGTTGTTACCTAAAAATCCATACCATGTGCCAAACGCCTGCCAGTCATCACGGTAAAAGCTATGGGGGGTACTATGCAGTCTAGGGTCTTCCTGAAAGCGATTGTTGTACTCAGCTCTCGATTTAATACCGAGATTGATGGCCGCTTTTGAAGCTGCTTCTATCGTTGGGTAGTAATCAGGAATGTCGTTACCTAAAAATCCATACCATGTGCCAAAAGCCTGCCAGTCATCACGGAAAAAGCTATGGGGGGTACTATGCAGTCTAGGGTCATCCTGATAGCGATTGTTGTACTCAGCTCTCGATTTAATACCGAGATTGATGGCCGCTATTGAAGCTGCTTCTATCGTTGTGTATTTACTCATCATTACTTCCTAATACTAATATTCTTTTAGTTTTGCTTTCTAAGCATTTGAACTTGGAGCGTATCTCTTTTGGCGATAGCGATTTATAAGAGTCTTGAGACTTTATCGATTTGTGATGTACTGCGTTGGCTACGAACAGGTTACCTACACCAGCTTTTTCTAAACGATTTATATAAGCATATCGGTGGCCGTGTGGCGTTGTCCCTAAATCTTTCTCAAAAACAAGCCCAACCCGTTCAATTGCTTTTTTGTATTTTCGTTCAAATGCATCTATCGAGTAAGGGTCACCAAATTGATTAGTAAATGCGTATGGATGCTTGCGATTTTTATGTGGACTAACCCTTTGTTTAGATAAATACAAACGCCAATAAAATAAAAACTGTTCGCCAGCTGATGGTTCAAACCAATTCACAACCATATAATTTTTTTTTGACGGGGATAATTTATTATTCTTCCAACCTGCATAAACCTTTTTACTTTTTTCATATTTGTTTCGGGGCAAGAGTTGGAAGTTTTTAGCTAGTGTTTCTTCACGAACCTCAATGCGCCCATTGGTATACGACACGGGAGACTGTCCGATTTCAGGTTCGTATACACATACCAAAGCTTCACTTGAGTTTTCAGGATGAAGCTCTATATCCTCAAGCCATAAATGAAAAGGTTCGGATCTTCTCAACCCACCAAAATGAAGCAACATAGTGATGAGTATGTCCCTTAATTCCAGGCGAGTATAAGCTGGGGCGGTAGCTAAAACACTAGGCTTTACAAACCCTTTATAAATTAAGTCGTCAATATACTCATCAGGGAATCTGTTCAAAGCAGAGTTATTATCATTGGCCCTATGATCTTGCTGGTATCTAACATTCCTAGATGATTTGTTTCTATCTTGCGCTGATTTTTTTGACCATGTGTGCGCTAGAAAAGCATTTTTATGTTTATGTGAATAGGCTGCCCAATTTAATCGCTCTTCGTGACTTGTTGCTTCACGCCAAGGATTAAGGTTGTCTTTGTTGTTAAGCTCTTTATGGTCGCAAAGCCAATCAGAGTATTGAGTCACATACGAAATGATTTTATTGCCATTTTGTATACTTCGCTTTCTCCATCGGAGCCCCGTTGGATCTTCACCATTTTGGTTGATTGTTCCTGAGAATAGTTTGTCTGAAAAGGCTGAGAAAAGGTCTGCAGGATATTTAAAATACGTGCTATTGAATTCTACAAATTCGACAAGTAAGCAAACTGCTCGAGCACTCGCATCAATCCATGACATGCTCTTATTTCGTTTATAGATTGAATAATCCAGATATGATTTTAAGACCCCATTTTGCGTGTAAATAACAGGCAGTCTTATTTCATTTTTTTCTTCAATATGTATGGTAGTTCTGATGACTAAAGGGTGAAACATAAGAGCCCCTATATAATATTAATTACACTTTAGGGGGGCACACTAAAACAAGCAAGGTATTAACCTTGATCAAAATCAAGATAATCGTTTAAAAAGGATATAAATAGTATAAAGAAGTTAGGGGTTATACTCGCAAAAACTGCAGTGATTCCAGCTACAACCATTGGTTACTTGAAGGATAAGCGACTTCCATTCTGATGGAGGTCGAAACACGGGTTCAATATAATTAATCACACTTTTCCCTTTTTAGTGCTCTGTTTTAAATACGCCCTGTACGAATTACGAGCATAGCGATTGTTTTTTATTCTATTTTTTGATCCAAAACGTTTGAATTGCTCGTATTGGTTGTTTATAGTCGTTTTGTTAACTAAATAATTATTCAGGCTAATTGATTATGAATCAAGTCGCATATGCACTCAGTGAACGTAGAGGCGAAGCCCTCGATCAAGAGCACCATTGGGAACTCATGACAGCAGATCAAAAAATGGCGCTGTATGATCTCAACCGATTTGGTTACCGATTGCTTTTTGTGAGAATGATGCCAGAAGGCCCTCTGGCAGTCATTGCTCAACAAAAAGAGTTGGCGACAATTGATTTTGAAGGCGAACTTAACCTACGCCCAGAGATCAAATTACGTGATGAGTCTCAATAATAGTCTCAATAATAGCCTCAATAATAGTCACAATAATAGTCACAATAATAGTCACAATAATAGTCACAAAGACTGTCTCAGTCTCAATCAGAGCATTAGTCTCAATCATCCCCATGGTTAGTTAAGTACTTTATTACCCGATCAAAAAGAGTGCCTTGGCACTCTTTTTTTATGGCTTACTTTCTAATCAAATTGCTACAAGTTAAGCAGCATATCAATGTGCGGGATCCCATCTTCTAAATACATTTCAGAGTTAACAGTAAACCCCTGCTGCTGATAAAAGTCACTGAGATGCTGTTGCGCGCCTATTTGGATACTGGTTTTTGGCCACTGAGTTTTGACCACATCGATTGATCGCTGCATTAATTCATGAGCAATCCCTTTGCCACGACCTTGCTCAGCAATAATCACTCGACCAATACTGGCTTCAGGGTAACTCACTCCAGCGGGTAATATTCTTGTATAAGCAATAAGTTCACCGTGTGGATTAAAGCCTAAAAGGTGTTTAACATCGGCTAACCTATCTTTGTTATCAAGCTCTGGATAAGGACAATTTTGCTCGACAACAAACACATCTACCCGCAGCTTTAATACCTCGTAAAGCTCATCAAGACTAAGCTGGTTAAAGTGCACAAGTTTCCATTGCATTGAATCTATAAAGGGCATATTGGTCCATTATCATTGGAGTGTATTTTGGCAGTCTAGCATGAAAAAATTACCTGATTAACACGCTTATTTGTGCATTTATTTCAGCCAAAAAAATACCGAGCCAAAGCTCGGTATTTTATCGGTTAAATTAGCTCAATTTAGAACTTGTATTTAACGCCAACTTTTAACTGCCAAGCAGACTTATTGATGTCATAAGTATTTTGGTTAGCTGTTTCGATACCATCTTGACCATAAGGCACTGAGTAAGTGTAAACACCCGTACCAGCGTCGTAGTTATGGTCTACTAAGATTTTACTACCGAAAGATTGGTACTCAACAACACCCCAATCATCATTCATCAAGTTAAGTACGTTTTTCACGTCAAAGTATAAAATACCTTTATGATCTTCTAGGAAGCCAGGCAACTCTTGAGTGAAACGGAAATCTAACTGATGGACCCAAGGTTGGTTATCAGAACCTTTACCTGCGATACCGCCAGCATATTTACCTAAACCGATTTCATCAATTGCAGCTTTAAACTCTTCATATGTTAATCCGCCTGCATACTCAACATTGGCATCATCTGCACCTGTTGGGATGTATGGAAGGTAAGAATCTGAGTATGCAAATGAACCTTGGTCACCGAAACCACGGTCATTATGCGAACCTAGTACCCAAGTCATTGGGCGACCTTCGCGGGCTTCATAGAACATGTTGAAGCTAGAGTTATATCCTGCAACAAATTCAACATCATAGCCTAAGCTTGCAGTGAAACGATGTGGTGTTTCATAGTAACCTGGACCAATAGTTGTTCCGTTACGATCTGCACCCACAGAAGTGTATTGGTAGTTAGACGTTGCTGTTGAAGATGAACCCTGGTTACCTTCGTCAACTTGGTTATATGCATAACCAAGACGCATGTTCAGACCCATATCCCAGTTTTTAGCTAAGCTGAAACTTAACGTTTGGCTCTTACCGTCTTCTTCAGCATTAGTTAACATTAGATCGTAACGTTCAGTGTTTCCACCTGCACCATTATTTGCTAATGGATCCCATGTTTCGTATACAACACGACCTGTTGCATCAGTCGTCAATTCGCGACGAGCTAAATCAACCCAGGCAACATCATTTTCTTTCTGAATATATAAGAACTCACCACCGAAGAACCAATCTTGACCTAGGGCACCGAAGTCCCAAGTACTGTCAAAACCGATACTTGCACGCCAATCAGAAGGAAGCTCAAAATTAGGGTCTAATGAGTTAGTGTTACCATCGCCGCCCACTAAGCCATCTTGTGCACCACTCGGTACATCACCAAAATCAGGTGTGCCCCAAGCATCATTCCAACCGTCATTGAAACTGAGTAAACTATTACCGTCATTTGAGAAGCTATTAGACATCCAAACTGTTGGGTAACCACCACTGTAACGGCCTACACCACCACGAATAGTTACATCATCAGACAGTACGTAAGTTAAGCCAACACGTGGTAAGAAAATATCTTTACCATCCATTGTGCCATTGTTAGCAAAGCCATAACGGTCAACAAAGTTTTGGTTTAAAGCTGGAGAATCTGACATGCTGATGGTTTCGTAGCGAATACCATAAGTCATTTCTAAATCTGAATTGATTTCCCATGTATCTTCAATAAATAATGCTAATGTTTCCATGTTGAAACTAGCTGCAACATCATTTGCATTACCTGATTCAGCATTTTGATAACGGAAACGGTCAACAACACCATTTTCAAAATCATCAATTGAATCGAAATCCCAAGAACCCATAGTGTCTTGAGCAAACAAGTTAAATACTTCAACATTATTGAACTGGAAACCGAAACCAATATTATGCTCGTCTAAGTAGTAATCACCGACAAAACGTAACTCTAAGTTTTGGTTGTTTAATTCATTTGATTGACGTGAGCGTTCAGTACCAAAGTTAACATCGCCATTTTCAGTACGAACATTGACTTGGCCAATACCGATGTTTTCAACTGGGTTAGAACTACTTGTTGTATCTTTATATGCAACTTTAATTTCTGTTGTGAAAGAATCAGTCCAGTCACTGTATAACGTTGCTGCGTATGACTCTAACTCTTCTTCTTTATCGTACCAGTAGCTTGATAAATTCAGTGATGATTCATCATCTGATACTTTATTAGTTCTGTTACCCACTGTGCTTTGGTAAGTCAAAGATGCACGGTGTTCGTTAGTAATGTTCCAATCTAATTTGGCTAAGATTTTTTCATCTTTTTCTTGAGGAGAGGCATTGTAGCCACCAATGTTACTTAGGCCGTAAACATCATTAGCAATGTTGTTGATGCGATCTAATTCATCAGATGTGACGCGCGAATCATTAGCGAAACCGGCACCAGCTGGTCCCCACTCTGCAGCTTGTGGCGCATCGTAGTTTTCATATGAACCGAAGAAGAACAAGGTATCTTTAATTAGTGGGAAACCGACCGTGCCACCAAAAGTAGTTTCTTCGAAATCTTGCTTAAGCTTCTCGCCTGTTTCTTGATCTTTACCGTCGCCAGCCATGCTGTCATTAGTGGTTTCCCAAAAAACAGTACCCGCTAATTCGTTAGTACCAGATTTAGTTACAGCATTAACCTGTGCTCCTGAGAAACCACCAGTACGAGCCGAGAAAGGAGAAGTGTTTAATGCCACACTTTCTACCGCATCAATTGAGATAGGTGAACGCTGAGTTGGGTAACCGTTAGAGTTAAGACCGAAATCATCGTTTTGAGAAACACCATCAACAACAAAAGTGTTAAAACGAGGGTTAATACCTGCAACACTCATTGAAACGCCATCAGTTCCTACTACAGCCATTGGGTTTTGACGTAATACATCTTTAAGGTCACGGTTAATACCTGGAGAGTTAGCAATATCTTTCGCACCGAACTCACTGTTACCACCTGCGCTACGGAAGTAATTTGCAGTACCGACAACACCAATACGTTCCATGTCAGCTGCAGATTGCAGAGTACGGTTAAAACGTAATGTTTCACCAACGTTTAGGTATAAATCTTGTTCTAGATCATCAGCAAATTTTTCAGAATCAACTTTGATGATATACGGACCACCAACACGAAGACCACGTGCTGAGAATAAACCATCAGCGCCTACTGACACTTCTGTCACAGTCCCTGTTGGTTCATGGATGATAGTAATTGTTGCATCTGTTACAGCATTTCCTTGAGGACCAACAATCTGGCCTCGGATGTTTGATGCAGTATCGGCTGCCATGGCTGGTAGAGAAACACCCATAGCAAAGCAAGTCGCTAGTGCTAAGCGACTGATTTTATTGTTTAACATTTTCAGACCCCTGAAATATTTTTATATTTTAATTTGTTTGCTAGTTAATCTAGCTTTTAATATGAAGCTGTAGAGTAAAAACTTCAGGGGGATTTTATAACCAATTTGTTTCAAAATCATGTCATTCTTGAACTATTTTACAACAAAACTTAAACTGCCAACGCCTAACTTGCTTTACACATTTAACCAAAGCCACATGGGCTAAGGTTTCTCGGTAGTTTAGTCACAAAAATTTAATAAAAAAAAGATAATATACAAATCTTCTAAACCATCGACTTGGTCACATTACTAGGGTCAAAGTGGCTAAATCGTTAAAGGAATAATAATAATGAAACCTGCAGTACTTCTATTAAGCGCAACAATTACGTTAGCTAGCGCAATCAGCCAACCCGTTCATGCTTTTGGTCAAATAGGTCATAGAATTATTGGCGAGCTCGCTCAAAATAATCTATCACCAACAGCAAAAAGTAATATCAATGCATTAACAAAAGGTGAATCACTGGCACAAATGTCGACTTGGCCTGATGAAATCCGTTCAGATAAAAATTGGTACCACGCATCACCTTGGCACTATGTGTCTATTGAAGATGATGAAACGTGGGAGACAGTAACAAGAAATCCTAAAGGCGACATTATTGAAAGCCTTGAGCGATATGAAAAAATCTTAATCGATCCAAAAACAACAAAAAAAGATAAATGGGAAGCACTGGCTTTTTATGTTCATTTTGTCGGCGACATTCATCAGCCATTGCATGTTGGCCATAGCCACGACCACGGCGGTAATAAAGTAAAACTGAAATGGTTTGGAGACGATACAAATCTGCACTCTGTCTGGGACAGTAAAATTATTGAGCATCAAAAATTAAGCTACACCGAATACACAGGGTTTATTGAACGTATCTCAGATAAAGACATCAAAAACTGGCAAGGCAAAAGCTATTATGACTGGGCTGATGAATCTAAAGCATTACGTGCAGGAACATACGAGCTAGAAAAGAATCGTGATGATCAACCCGATCTTCGATTCCAGTACATATTCAACCATACCCCAACAGTTGAATTAAGACTGCAACAAGCTGGCATTCGTTTAGCTGAAAAGCTTAACGTCATATTTGGTCAGTAAATTAAAACGCAAAATCTGCATGATTATCAAAATTTTATGAATCATGAACATAAGCCCACTTGTTTAATGATAGGTGGGTTTAATTTTTAGGAAATAATTCGTTAATCAATACGCCTATATTCGTCATTTTTTCATCATTTGTTTCGCATAAAACTATCTTAAATACGTAGCAATAGAGACTTATTAGTTCTTTATTACATTAATAATCACGAATGAGATCACTAGTGCGAATTACAGTCAACTTTATCAAGCCGTCTCGACAGATGATCGTTATAAAGTAAAAATGAGCAAGGTGAAACTTGAGCTGGAATAACGAGAAGCGAGCCTAACCAGCAGAAAATAAGAGCCTGTAAATAATGTTGCCTTATAAGATATCAAATTAAAAAAGCCACTATTGTTACCAATAGTGGCTTTCTGTTATTACAGCGCCAACAAGGTGGAGCTGTAATATACTTTTAACGTCTAGATTAACCTAATGTGATTAACGTTCGAAGTTATGGTAAACATCAATACCGAACGACTTACCTGTGTCATGACATGTTGCACAAGATTCCATAGTTTGTTGCTCATACCAAACCTCAGTAGAATTGTCATTAATACCAATGTTAAATTCACCACCATTTTGTTCCATATGGTTCAATGCTGAATCTGAATCATGACATGCAAAACAGTTTGCTGTAATTGGGCTAGTCATTACACCAGCATTACCTTCGTTAAACGCTTTTGAAAGCATATATTGATTAGGTACGTCAGCTAGGCTTACACCATCAGCATGACAAGATACACAGTTGTCAGCATTCAAGCTTGCTGCTGAGTTTTCAACGTTGTTGCCATCTTCATCAGTTTTAGCACCTGAAAGCGCATTACCGATACCCCAGTGCATGCTATGAACCATAGGTCCGAAGCCTGGTGCTGAGTTTGCTGCTCTACGGTCTTGACCATTATTATGACAAGCAACACAATCTAAGCCACCTTCAACATAGCTACCGTTTTTGTGGTAGTTAGTTTCGTTGTTGTGACAAGTAGTACAGCTATCAGTAGTCACAGCATGACGACGTCCCCAATCTTGTACTTTTTCAAAGTTAATTGGGTCAACAACTTCACTGTAACCAGTGAAAGATACACCGAACTCACCATCGCTATCTTCCCAGTTAGTATCTGCGATAGTGATACGTGAACTTGCTGACAAGTTAGCATCTTCAAAGCCATCTGTTAGCTCGCCGTAACAAACTGAACGAGAGCCATCTTCGTTTTCAATGTAACCTTCTGCGCCATGAGAAATCACACGAGCCACAATAGAATCATTATGGTAGTTGTTGATGTAAGCGCCACCATAAGTCACTTCATGAGCTGCATACATTTCACCAATATTTAATTGCACAGGTGTTTCACCTGAGTTATCAAATAATGCGATATCAACACAGTAACCTGAAGTCCATGCTACGTCTTTGTGGTCAATCCACTCATCCATTGTTGGATTGTGGTAAGGTGCACTTGTAGTGGTGTAATGGTTAGCACGTATTTCTTCACGTTCAACTAAACCAATCAATGAAGATTCTGCGTGGAATGCACGCGCATCGAACCCGTCAGCAGGTACGATAACGCCTGACTCACCATTACCATGACAGTCACTACAACCGTTACCAGCAATACTGGTGTTGATTACAGGTTCAGCGTGACAGGTGTAACAATTAGTTGGTGTGAAATCTTTTTCAAATTTTTGGTGGTTGATATGACCCATAGCTTGCATTGTTAGGTTGGCATAACCACCCGTATCTAAAGAGTCACCATTTTCATCGACATCACGTGCTACGTTGTTGTGACAGACTAAACAACTGCCGACAAAATCGACATTACCTTCAACATCTTCTAGTACGTAGTAGTGATGGCGGATGTCTGAAGTCGCGAAATCAACGTGACATGAATAACATGTTTCAGTCGTCGAGGTATGAACAGTGGTTTCAGGTTTTTGTAGAAGTAGCCCTGCTGCTGCAATAGGGCCTGGGTCTCGTCTTAAATCACCAATAGTTAAACGAACAATACCATCAGTATCAGCTTGAACAGCTGCCATTGGCGCAACAAACTCATAGTTACCGTTATCAAGCAGCGTTAACGTTGCTCCTTCGGTCTCAAGATCTGCAGAGCCACCAACACTGCCATCACGAGCGCGTTGCATGCCTTTGTCAGTTACCGCGGCTAGGTACATAGATACCCCAACCTCTTCAAGACCATTAATAATCAGTCCATCTTCATCGGTAGCATTAAATTCAACTGTCACCATACCTTCTTCAATCATATGATTGATATAATTGATATCAGTAGATTCAGAAACTTCCACTACTGGCGGTGTAGGACTCGTACCGGGTGTACCATCCTCACCATCAGCTCCATCTGCTCCATCTTTGCCGTCATCAGCACAACCTGCAATCCCCATTGCGGCTGCGACAAAGAAAGCTAATCTTCTTTTTGTTAAATTCTTCATCATCATTCCTCATTATTTTTACTACTTTGTAGGTACAAAGTTGATTAAATAATAGCTTATACAGATAATAGAATAGTGACAATTATCACAACCCACCACCATAAATGTTTCAAAATAGGGTGCGCATGTTAAAAATTTGAACCAGATCAACATTAACAACCCTTAATGCAGTAACTATTTATTCACAAACTTAGTTAGACTCTACGTTACAGTAACTTAGGTATTCAACACTGAATAATGTGACGTTAAAAATAGGATACATGAATAAAAGTTTAAAAATCATCTCATCGAGATTTGGTGATTTAACGCTTTTAAATTAGAGCTTTAAGGGAGTTATCGCTTTTTTCAGATTGAAGAGCAGGAAAGGCTACAAAGCGTAAACACTTAGATTAAACAAATGAAATAGTCTTTCTCTTAAGTTGATTGAGATTATGGAAAATATTTTATCCATAAAAAAAGCCACTATAGACATAGTGGCTTTTCAATATTTAATATAGATTTAGCAAAAACTAGTTAATAATCTTGCCGTCTATATCATCTCGCGACACTAATGCTTTGCATTAGCTAACGACATTAACGCTCGAAGTTATGGAACTTGTCGATACCGAATGACTTACCGGTGTCATGACATGTTGCACAAGATTCCATAGTTTGTTGCTCATACCAAACTTCAGTAGAATTGTCATTAATACCAACATTTAGCTCGCCGCCATTTTGTTCCATATGGCTTAGCGCTGACGCACTGTCATGACAAGCATAACAGTTAGCTGTTACAGGGCTAGTCATCACACCAGAAGTTCCGCCATTAAATGCTTTAGAAAGCATGTACTGGTTAGGGATTTCTGCTAGTGAGATACCTTCAGCGTGACAAGATACACAGTTATCAGCGTTTAAGCTGTCTGCTGAATTTGCTACGTTGTTACCATCTTCATCTTGCTTAGCACCAGAAAGCTCATTACCGACACCCCAGTGCATGCTGTGAACCATAGGTCCGAAGCCTGGAGCAGAGTTCTTAGCACTACGGTCTTGCCCATTGTTATGACAAGCAACACAATCTAAGCCACCTTCAACATAGCTACCGTTTTTGTGGT
>NZ_JAJGZS010000050.1:0-12475 GCF_020806285.1 Shewanella sp. 10N.7 | reverse complement strand
AGCTTTACTTTAGTAAGGCTTAAATAATAGGTTTATTAAATGTGCATGCGCGCTTGCCAAATAAATGCGCATGCGCACTATACAAATGTTAAATCTCAAAGGAGAATATCTTCTAGCATGGAGCCTGATTATTCAAAGTACACTCAAGAAGAATTATTGGATGTTTATGAAAACATTGACCGTGAAATGTACCCCGAGAGATTTAAAGCGTTATGTAGTTATATTGAACTTGAGAAGCCTGTTGATAAAAAAGATGAGATTATTGATCCAGCCAAAAAACTAAAAGGTAGCTGGTTGGGATGTCTTATTTTTGGATTTTATTTCTTCTTACATGGCTGTTATTCATTTTATACAGGTGAATATAACGGGCTTAAGAATGTTCACCATACATTGGAAGATGACCCCGGATGGTTTAAATTTTCAGTTGGTTTACAGATAGTAATGGGTCTTTATTTGCTTTTACATTTTTATCGATTGAGATATAACAAGCCAAATCAGCAGGACAAATAACAGTTGGCTTTTGCTCCTACGTCGCTTATTTTAGCCAACAATTATTTGCCTCTGTTTGGGGCGTTACCGAACATTCGATTGCCATACTTTTTCTAATCATAGTTAGGTTGATTAAACTCAATACTCTAAGTGGCTTCTGTCCAAAAGTGAGTTTGGAAGTGATCAAACTTTACAATCAAAAAGTCACGTTCTTGCTCATATAAATTATCAAGCGGTTACCTTATCACCGCTCATGAAAGCGCTAATTTTTTTCAATCTTTATTATGGTCGCACAGTAATAGCCAAACGAATTAACCTACCGATGGTTATTCCAGCAAGACTCAAGTAGCCTGAGGCTACTTGAGGGAATTGAATGCTGATGGGTAACAATGGATCTGAGATCTAAATCGATTCATTGCCCTATCGATATAAAACTATATTAAGCCTGAATTTCAGCAGCCACGACAGAAATTTCAACCAGTAGGGCATCACGGGCCATTTTAGCGGCAACGCAAGCGCGTGCTGGTGCATAACCTTCAATCACCCATGCATCCCAAACCGCATTCATTTCAGCAAAATAAGACATATCTTTGACGTAAATGGTCGCAGATAACATATGTTTTTTATCGCTGCCTGCTTGCAGTAATAATGCTTCCACTTTATCCAACATGGTTTGGGTTTGTTCGGTGATGTCTTTAGTGGCATCTTGGCAAACTTGGCCGCATAAATAGATGGTGCCGTTATGTTTCACAATGCGGCTCATTCGAGTTTTGGTTTCCATGCGTTCAATAGTCATATTGATTCTCTGAGGTGGTATAAAAGTCAATCGTGATTATCTATCAAACCTGTCACAAATAACAACTGAGAATGCTTCAGCATCAATGAGTTACTCTTTAAAAAAACTGTGAAGCGATAGACGAATATGCTGTTAAAAAATTGACAAGATGACTGACAAAAAAATACACTGTTTGATTGGCACTTAACTTAAGAAGTATACATGCACATCAATGATTTAGAGCTATTTATTGCGGTTGCTAAATTAGGCAGTTTTTCGAAAGCTGCAGAATCTTTAGATACCCGTCGTGCATTAGTAAGCCGCCGTATCGCTGAACTTGAAAAACACCTTGGAGCCCCGCTTTTTATTCGTACAACCCGCGCCATGTCATTAACGCCCAATGGTGAGCAATTTTTAATGCAAGTTGAACCTTTAGTGGATCAGCTTCGAAATGCCGCACACATTATGCGTAACCAACAAGCACAAGTGCAGGGCAAAGTGCGTATTGGATTAATTCCCTATACTGACAAGTTGCTCCATCATCATATTGCTGAATTCGTGCATCAATACCCGCAAGTTCAATTAGACATTTTTATGATTAATGGCGGCTATAAAGAAATGACTCGGCTTGGACTAGATTTCATGCTTGATGCCGGAGAGCTCAATGACAGTAGTTTTATTGCGAAAAAACTCAAGACGTTTAATTTACAGCTATTTGCATCACCAGATTACTTAATAAAAAAACCAAAGATTAACACCATTGAAGACCTTAGCCAGCAAGTCTATATAGGCAGACGGGAGGTTGACGGCAGCCTTGAAACACAAATTTTGCTTAACAATCAACCTGTGGATTTGAATTACAGCATTATTACCACTGAACTTAATTCAATACTCAGCTTTTGTAGTGCTGGTGCGGGGATTGCAATTTTACCATATAGCATTGTGGCTGACGAAGTAGATGCTGGAAAATTGGTCAATGTATTACCAGAATTAAAATCAGCACCTTTTGACTGTTACTTGGTTTACCCTAGCCGTAAGCATTTATCCTCTGCGGCAAAAATGTTTGCTAATAAGATTATTGAAATGGCAGATGCACTGACAGAGACTGAAGTTAAAAGAACACAGCAAAAGGAATAAGCAAAAAAAGCATAAAACTGAGTCACAGTTTTATGCTGAAATTGGCTTAAGCCAACGATTACAAAAACGATTAATAGTCAGGGGCTTTAAATAGTCTATTAATCGCAATGGGCCGTAATCAAAACACCTCAGACTCACAATCTATTGTGAATCAAACACCTAAGCTAAAAAGTGTAATCTAAGGTTAAGTAAACTTGTTGGCTGTTCTCAATATTGATGCCATTTTTGCTGTAATCTTGCTCAAGGTAACGGTAACCTAAATCTGATGATAGGTGCTCATTCCACTTGTACTGCAAGCCAGCTTGGCCACCGTAAACAAAATCAGTCGATGCTTTACCAGCCACTTTATTGTCGTTAGCACCTGCCGTCAAACCGATAAAAAAGTTAGCATTTTTATTCATAGGCACTAAGTAATCGTAAGATACTAACCAGCTGTATTGCTCTTGCTTATACTTGGTATCTGCGATGTTGAATTTATCTTCCATATAGCCAAAAGTACCAGTGATACGGTGCTGTTCATTAATTAATACACCAGCTCGTAACTGCCATGACATGTCTTCACTGTCTTTTCTAATATCACCTTTAATGGTATCAGTTTGATAACCCGTGGCAGCACCTACGAAGTATTCAACGTCAGCCGCTGTTGCTGCTGTAGTACCACTGATCGTTACGCCTGCTACTAGGAGGGCTTTATATAGTTTGTTCATTATGTTCACCTTTAATTTCAATTCATTGTTTCAACATCCCTGATGACGAAAGCATCATATAAAAGTGATTGAAGAAAAATAAGCCCTGAAAATGGTTCTCTTAGTCTCAATTTTTGAGACAATAAAAACAACTTAACCTAATGAAATTTAATAATAAATTTAGCAACAAGACACAATAATAATTGTCACAACATCTACAAATTAGCAACTTAGACATTATTTAGTTTAAAAACAGTTTACTCGTAAACGGTATACCTTCTACATAGCATCTCTATCAGCCTGATCCGTTTAATTACCCCACTTAAGCATTGTATCTTTTACAGAGACAATAAAACTCATTTTCCCCCTCTAATGTTTCTCAATACATCACCTTAAAATAGCCGGCATTAAATAAGAGGGATTCAATAAAAATGTATCAATTCGCTAAACTGTCTCAAGTCGCACTCGTCATTGCTGTAACCACTGGTTGTAGCAATGAAACTATTGTCGAAACTAAACCAAGCCAACCAGTATCGGTTATCACAATAAGTGATAGCCATACTCAGCATGACTTACGTTTTTCTGGTGTATTAGAAGCACAAGAAAAAGCACGGCTGGCGTTTAGAGTAGCGGGTACGCTAAAGGAAATTCATGTTGCTCAGGGTGAATACGTAGAAAAAGGACAGGTTATTGCCAGTCTCGACCCTCATGATTATCAAGTCCGCGTCGCTGAACTTGAAGGTCGTTTAAATGAGGCTAATGCCAGCTACCTTCTCGCTAAAAATGAATTTGAACGCACTCAAATAGCCAGTGACGGTAATGCGATGTCAGATATTAGCTTAGATCGCACTAAAACAGGCGTAACTCGAGCCAAATCCGCTGTCACAGTGGTTGAGCAAAACTTACAACAAGCTAAAGATGCTCTAGCATACACACAATTAATTGCGCCATTTAGCGGGGTTGTAGGACAACGTTCATTTGATAATTTTGAGCAAGTTTCTCCTGGTATCTCGTTTGTGACATTGCATCAACCTAAGCAGCTTCAAGCCATTATTGATATTCCTGAAAGCATGTTACCTGCGTTTTCAAAAGGACAAATAGCCCAAGTTAGCAGTCATGACCATGGTCAAGCTGTATCAGGTATCGTCACTGAAATTGCCAGTATTCCAGATTCAATTAAGCGTACTTTTTCAGCTATAGTCGCTTTAAATGGATCTCATAACAGCTTATATCCTGGCAAGGTAATTAATGTACGCATCGCTGATCAAACTCTCGACAATAGCAGCGTATGTTTACCGGCTAGTGCCCTGGTGAGCCATTTAAATGCACCACAAGTTACCAAGCTAGTTGGTAATACTGCTAGCCGTATTAACGTAGATGTCGTCAAACAAGGTCGTAACGATATTTGTGTAAAAGGTGATATTGCTCAAAATGACATCATTGTTGTTGCAGGTAGCGCTTTTATTGCTGACGGTAGCATTGTCGACCAAATTATACCTGTGGGAGGCGAATAATGAATTTAGCTGAGTTCGCTATTAAACAGCGCGTTTTCGTATGCTTCTTTACCGTGCTGTGTATTATTTCTGGGATTTACTCATACTTTGATTTAGGCAAACTAGAAGATCCATCATTTACGGTTAAAACGGCTGTGGTCGTCACCATGTACCCTGGCGCATCAGCTTCAGAAGTTGAGAATTTAGTCACAGATAAAATCGAAACGAAACTTCAAGAAATGAGCAGTTTAGATACCTTACGCTCGTTATCTCGCCCTGGTTTATCAATGATTTTTGTTGACCTAAACTCCACAGTGCCTTCTCAAGAGTTACCGCAAGAGTGGGATCTACTGCGCCGTAAAGTCAATGATGTCAAACTTGCACTGCCTGTCGAAGCGCAGATTAATATCATCCAGGATGAGTTTTCTGAAGTGTACGGTATGCTATTTGCCATCCACAGCGAAGGCGCGAGTTTACAACAACTAAAGGATTACTCTAAAGAGCTACAGCGTCGCTTAAAAGAAGTCACAGGTATCAAAAAAATTGAACTGCACGGCGTTAGAGACCGCGTAGTAAACGTTGATATCAGTGATGAACGCATAGCAGAATCAGGCCTATCAGCCGTGCAAGTCTATAATCAACTCATGAGTCAAAACTTACCTATTGATGCCGGTAGTTTTGACATGGGCATTGAACAAGTACGAGTCTCGCAAACAGGCAGTTTTTCAAATATTGAAGATTTGAAAAACCTCACTATTAAATCTGGCCTAGGCTCACTTTCAAGTGGACTCATACGCTTAGGTGATGTGGCAGATATTTATTATGATTATCAAACTCCCTCTATCGCCGAAAGCCGCTTTAATGGCGAAGAGGCAATCACGCTAGCAGTCAGCCCTGTTGATGGTATAAACGTGGTGTCTTTAGGCGATAGCCTTAAAGAAGTGATAGCTCAATATCAATCAGAGCTGCCATTAGGTGTCGATATTAGCACCATTGCCTTTCAACCGGATGAAGTCCACAAATCAATCACTGGATTTATTAATAACTTATTAGAGAGCATCGCTATTGTCATCGTGATATTGATGATTTTTATGGGCTGGAGAAGTGCCGCTATTGTGGGTGCCAGTCTATTAATGACCATCTTATTCACCTTGATTTACATGAACATTGTCCCTATCGACTTGCAACGTGTATCAGTCGGTTCATTCATTCTTGCATTAGGTATGCTTGTGGATAACGCCATTGTGATCACAGACATGTTTGTCAATAAACTCAAAGCTGGCCAAGAACGGTTTGAAGCAGCAAAAGCATGTATTAGTGAAACCGGCCTACCATTATTAGCCGCAACCGTCATTGCGATAATGGGCGCTACGCCAGTGATTTTCTCAACCACTGACGCTGCTGAGTTTGCGGTTTCTGTCGTACAAATTCTTGCTAGCTCATTATTGTTATCTTGGTTAGTGGCAATGATCATTACGCCATTAATGTGCTGGGCCTTTATCAAAGCGCCTGATGCAGATGCTGAGCCAAAAAGTTCAGTGATTGCAGATAAGTTTAAAGCAGCAATAACCTGGACTGTCGCAAACCCTAAATATACGATTTCCATCATTATTCCTGCACTACTTATTACTGCGGTTGCGTCATCTTTTGTCAAAGTGAACTTTATTCCTAACTCTGATCGCGCCATGGTATTTATTGATTATTGGTTGCCAAATGGTAGCCGTATTCAAGACGTATCAGAAGATATGCAACGTATTGAGCAATGGTTACTAGCTCGCCCTGAAGTGAGTAGTATTTCGACATCAATCGGCGCCAGTGCACCGCGATTCTCTGTCACCGTTGAGCCTGAGCCCATGGACAGTAGTTATGGCCAAATTTTAATTAATACCCATAACTTTGAGGATATTGAGTCACTCGTTAAAGATGGAGATGCCTGGCTTGCTAGTAACTTCCCACAGGCTCAACCTCGTTTTCGTGATTTAAAGCTGGCGACATCTGATAAATTTAATATTGAAGCGCGCTTTTCTGGCAAAGATCCATTAGTGCTTAAACAACTATCAGATCAAGCGCAGGCCATATTAGAGCAACACCCTAATACGCGTTATGTGCGTGATGATTGGCGTCAAGAAAGTAAAGTGATTCATCCGGTTATTAATCAAGAGCAAGCCCGCCTTGCTGGCATTAACCGTACCGATATTTCCTTAGCAATCAAGCGTGCCAGTGATGGCATTACATTAGGTCAAATACGTGAACATGACACCTTAGTACCCATTGTATTGCAGTCTTCAAATGCAAGCCTAGATGATCTTGGGGATATTCCGGTTCGTTCAATGGTTGGGCTGCACAGCGTGCCGTTATCTCATGTGGTCGACAGCTTTGAAATTCGCGGCGAGCAAAGCATGATTTGGCGACGTGACCGCGTACCAACCATTACCGTCCAAGCAGGTGTTAATGGCGATACCATTGGCAATGTCCGCAACCAAATCGCAGCTGATATAGAAGCCATTGAACTACCAGTCGGTTACAAAATGCAATGGGGCGGAGAGTATTCAGAAGAGCGTGAAGCGATTGATGACATTATGACTCAAACGCCAAAAGCCTTCCTGATTATGGTGATTATTTTAGTCCTATTGTTTAATGGATTTAAGCAACCAGCCATTATTCTTATTACCCTACCGCTGGCCTTTATCGGCGTGTGCTGGAGCTTGATTTTATTTGATAAATCATTTGGGTTTATGGCGTTAGTCGGTGCAATTGCCTTATCGGGTATGATCATTAAAAACGGCATAGTCTTGATGGATCAAATCGAACTTGAGCGCAAAAATGGGGCTGCACTCGATGATGCCATCATTCACTCGACACTCAACAGAACCATGGCGATTTCGATGGGCGCGCTGACGACTGCTTTAGGTATGGTGCCATTATTGAAAGACCTATTATTCGACCAAATGGCAGCAACCATTATTGGTGGCCTAGCCGTGGCAACAGTATTATCGCTCTTTATTATGCCAGCCTTATATAAATTGCTTTTCAAGCGCCAAGCACAACAGGAGTTAACTCATGAAAATGCGTAATATCTCATTAGTCATCGCCTTATTACTGGGCGGTTGTAGCATGACACCCGATTACAATGCGCCTGAATCTGTGGGATTAGATCAAGTGTATTTACATGCAGAAAATGCTGATAAAGCCGTCATTGAAAATGATTTGTGGTGGCAGAGCTTTAACGACCCACAACTTGATAGCTTGATTGCAGAAGTTCAGCAGCAAAACATTAGCATTCAAATTGCGGCGCAGCGGATTCAATCGGCGCAATCTTACGAAACTATGGTGTCGTCACTTAAGATCCCAACCGTCAGTCTTGGCGCTGGTGCATTTGACTATCGTTTATCTGAAAACGATTCATTGGCTGGCCCTGCCATTGGCGCTGAAATGATCGGCAAAGGTCATAATGGCCTGATGGCTGGCGCTAATGTCAGCTGGGAAGTTGACTTGTTTGGTCGCCTTGATGCACTGAGTGATGCAGCAAGTATTCGCGTCCAACAAGCAGAAATACTCTCTCAAGGTGTAAACACCTTGATTACGGCTGATGTGGTACACAATTACTTGCAGTATCGTGGTGCTCAAGCGCGTTTAGCCATTGCTAAACGTAATATAAATGAGCAACAACAAACATTAGAAATGGTGCAAAGCTTGATTAACAGTGGCTTTGGTTCAGAGCTAGACTTAGCCAGTGCTCGTGCAGCATTAGCTAGCGTAACAGCAAGCCAAACATTGTTTGAAACCGCTGAAAAGGTGCATTTATATCGAATGGCCACATTATTGGGTCAGCATCCTCGTGACATAATCAGTCGTTTTGAAGCGGCGCCACTACCTACAGTAACAGGTCAAATCCCAACAGGGATGCCATCTGACATCCTTAAACGTCGCACAGATATAGCCTTAGCTGAACGAGAAATGGCGGCGATTAATGCAGAACTTGGTGCCAGTATTGCCAATCAGTACCCACAGTTTTACCTCACAGCAAGTCCAGGGGTGGTAGCAGAAAGCGCCGATGACTTATTGAGTTCTGACTCTGTAGGCTGGGCAGCAGGTTTTGGCGCAAAGTGGACCATATTTGATGGCGGCCGTAGCAGTGCAATGGTGGATATGCAGCAGTCGCGCTTCAAACAAGCCAGCCTTCGCTATGAACATGCAGTGAATGCCGCGTTCAATGAGGTCGAAACCACGCTAATGAGTTACGGCAACAGCTTGCGTTTTTATCAACAGCTCAACATCGCAGCCGCTCAAACGGAAACGGCTGTTGAAAAAGCCAATAACTTATATAAAGCCGGCTTAATTGATTACATCCAAGTGCTTGATGCACAAAGACAAGATAACACGATGCAAGATGCAGTGGTGGTTGCACAGCTCAATATTGCCAGCAATGTCATTATGGTGAATAAAGCACTCGGCGGCGATTGGAACGTGGCAAACCAAGAGTCAGTGACGTCAGATAAGGACAAAGACAAAGATAAGGAGCCTAGCCAAGTTAACTCAAGCGCTGATTAATTTCAGTCTAGGCAAGAAAAAATCCCCTAATGCATCATCTTAATGTGATGCTCAGGGGATTTTAACGCGCTCAAACTGTCTTTTGGGGTCATGCGCCCAACGATTCATTTCATTCTTAACTCATCACTGTTAGTTAATCAACTTAGTTAATTGACTTAGTCGATCATGCTTTAATCAATAGTAAGAGACTGCTCCTCAGCTTCCATATCATATGACCACATTTGATAAACAGGATCTGAACCATCATAAAACCACACCACAGCGACTAAGTTTTGTTGATGGTTTGCCACCAATAGTGCTTCAGATAAACTGCCTTCATCTAATGCACCACGTAATAAACACGATTCAAAGTTCACCGTAACCTCAGCACCATTTTGCTCAAATTGGTCACACAATGAGAAGTAACCTCGCTGGGTTGAATCAAGCGCCACATCAATCGCTAGCGTGAACGCCGCTTGTAAGTCAAAGTCAGCATCCACCACTAAGTCATCAATCGAAGTTGCTGGAGGCGTTGGCTCCGTTGGCGGTGTTTCAGGATCTGGGTCAACTGGCGTCTCCGGTGTCGTCGGGGAGGTAGGCGTCGTTGGTGTAGTCGGCGTCGTTGTCGTAGTCGGCGTCGTTGTCGTAGTCGTTGGTGTTGACGCTACTGGTTCTGGAGAACTATCGTCTCCCCCACCACCGCCACAAGCGGTTAATTGTGTCAGTAACATTGCCATTGCTATGCTAGTGCAGTTAATACCGAAACCTTGATTTTTCAGGTTTTTAGCTTGTTGAGTTAATGTTTTCATCGTATTCACCTTAAATTCCGTTTACTGCTTAATTGAGTTAAATTGATTTGCTGCAATAGCGTCATTAGTCTTTGAAAATTAACGAGTCAGTTGCATTTAAATACCAATATGGCTTGGTTTCACCTGACTCATCTGCTGCAAACTCAATAAACTCAATATAAGCACTATCAACACGTTGGTTTTCTGCAGGATGCTGCCATGTATCTGGTACTTCTATTGCCCAGCTCATGCCATTTTCATCTTGGAAATAATGCCCTTGCGAAGCGGCAGAAGCATCGTCGTGCATGCCTAAAAAGCGCGTATCGAATAAGTCTGTTGGTGCTTTGTTTTTTAGATGAATTTCTAATTTACGGCCCGGGTTTTGACCATCAGTAATATTTTTAGCCGCTAAACTATGGTCAGTTCCTGGGGTTGCAAAAATAAATGGGTCATAGGGGAACTCTGGCATATCATCAACATGAACAGAGTCAACAAAGGGTACGGTCATCTGCCAAGTTGCGCGGTACTGGGTGCCACAACCTGGTTCGGTTCTAAAGTATAAACAGTCATTACCGGGTGTGGCGTGTTGCCATAAATCTTCACTGAATAACAACACTGCGTTAGTTTGGCCTGCTTCTAACGGCGAGGTGGTTTGTTTAACCCCTTGCATACTCCAGTCAATCGCAGACTCTTGCACATTACCGCGGCCAATATCAGGTAACTGCACCGCAAAACCATTGTGGTAGGCTGCACCCATTGCCACTAGCTGTGCATCAAACGCCACTCGGCGAACCATATCATTTTTACTAAACTGGCTAATACGTAGCTGCATGACCACATCGTTCATATCAAAATCGCCTTGATATGGGTATAAATCCTCATAAGCTAACGTGGTGTATTCAGAAGACGATGGGTAGTAGCTGATAGTGATACCGGTTTCGGTAACAGTAATTGGATAATCCTCTACCTCACCATCGCTCACACCACCTGTTGGCAGAATGTCCGCCACCGAACTGAGACGGAAGCGAGCCCATGTATCACCTGTTGTAGCCCAGTTTGGAACATCTATTGATAACGTAGTGGTACCCGCATTGACTGAACGCGCTGCAATAACTTTTTCATCAGTATCGAATTCGCCATTTTGGTTCCAATCAATCCAGCCATTTAAAAAGGCAGCATCGCCTTGGGTGGTGACAATCAACATGGCACTTTCACCAATCTCAAAACCTGTAGGCATGCTGATACCGTCATCATCATCAATGCCATCACTTTCATCATCAGAAAGTGGCGCTGGGTACCCATCGGATTCGTTGTCCACTAAGCTACCTAACGACATGCCGGCAACAATACCGTGGCGAGCACCATTTGAGTCAATCAAGGTGCCGTAGCTGTCAGGTGCGTCACCAAAGTCGACACTGTCACCCACTGGGACTTCAGCAAGTGCACAACGAGCACCATCATTAGAGGTTGATGACGGACCATAAGAGAAGAGTTCAGCAGCGGGGTTGTCACTATCAACGTTGACTTTATACACGTTACCGTCGCCGTTGTTACTTAAATAAAGGTTACCGTCAGGGTCAAAAAATTGTGCGCCAAAAGTAAAGCTACCACTGCTTTTAGTAATAACCGTTGCAATGGTTTCTGCTGCACCTGTGCTTGGGTCAATTTTGATTAATTTACCTGTACTCCCGTTAGTCACGGCATACAAAAAACCGTTGCTTGGATGAAAGGCAAAATCTGTTACGTTGTAGGTGGCATTGGCTTTACTACCTGGGACAATGTTCATTGGGTGATCGTTACCATCAAGCGGGACAGTAAATAAGCCTTTATTTTTACGGTAGCCGTACCATACGTTTTCATTGATCGCGACGTCACCAACATAGAAATTTCCAGCTGCAGCAGCTGAACTGTCTTTTACGATAGTTAGTGGTTCAACTTGATAATCCTCACCCACTTTACCCACAGTGCCATGTTCATAATCCCAGCCATATAGATAGTTATCTAGATAACTGAAACCCACACCATTAAGTGACTTAGTAAGCCCCATATCAGGTGACAATACGGTGTAACTACCTGTGCCTAATTCAACCCCGAAGGTTTTTGGCACTCCCGATGGTGTTTGCACAATAAAGGCTTCAGTTGGACACGCTTCAAAAGCTTCGGCAGCATAGGTATTGGCACTAAACAATGCCATGCTAGTACCAATAGCAATGCTACTGAAGCTTAAAATTTTGATCATCTTAGCGTTCAAAGCATTGGCGTTTACGGTTTGTTGTGTCGGTATTTTCATATTGCATCTCGCTATTCATTATCAGGATGTAACTTGAGAATGCACAGTGAGTGCCAACTTTAATTACCCAACAAATACAGTAGCTTAGTTGGCAACTGGAATTATTTATTGTTTTATAAATGCATTCTGCAACGCATTCTGAATGTGAGAGTTTGTGATTTTTAAGGTTGAAATGGTTTGAATTAGTTCGATATGTATTGTTTCAAACTTTGTTTGGATTAAAGTCGAGATTAAAGTCGTGGCGCTTCGCCCACACCAGACTAAAAGGGAGTGAACTGCGACTCCCT
>NZ_JAJGZS010000004.1:0-186332 GCF_020806285.1 Shewanella sp. 10N.7 | reverse complement strand
CTTTTATGGCGATACCAGCTCAAACAAAGTTTATCTCGACGTGGGAATTGTTGGGATAATAGTCCTATGGAACGCTTTTTTAGGAGCCTTAAGACAGAATGGATACCAACAACAGGGTATCGTAATTTTACAGAAGCTCAGAACGAAATAACACGATACATAATTGGATATTACTGCCAGCTTCGTCCACATCAATATAACGGCGGACTGACGCCCAATGAATCGGAACGATTGTTCTGGTTAAACTCTAAGATCGTGGCCAATATTAGTTGACCACTACACCCAGCACCTAAGCTGGTGGAAAGACTATGCAAGACAGTATTTATAGGTAGCTAGGGTAATCGATATAACCAGCTGCACCGCCACCAAATAATGGTCCTTTGTTAAATTCAGCTAAAGTCAGCTGATACTGTAAACGAAAAGGTAGATCGGGATTGGCAATAAATGAGCGACCAAAAGCAACTAAGTCGGCATAACCTTTGTCTATCACAGCACTAGCACGTTTAACATCATAACTCCCAGCAACAATAATGGTACCACTGAACACCTGTCTTAGCTTGATTCTAAAACTCTCTGGGATCTTTGGTGCATCATCCCAATCTGCTTCTGAAAGATGAACATAAGCAATACCCATCTGACCTAGAGATTCCGCTGCCAATAAAATGGTATCGACAATTTCAGGGCAGGCCATATCTTTAAATGTGACAAAAGGCGCTAATCTAACACCGACTTTATTGGAACCAACCTTTGCGCTTACTGCATTAACAATCTCGAGTAAAAACTGAATCCGTTTTAATGGCGAACCACCATATGCATCCGCTCTATGGTTGGAGTTAGTGCGTAAAAACTGATCTATTAAATAACCATTGCCGCCGTGGATCTCCACTCCATCGAAACCTGCATCAATTGAATTTTTTGCAGCTTGCGCAAAATCCGTCACTACGCGGTCAATATCAGCTTGATTCATCTCTCTAGGCATTGGGCAATCGACCATCTGCCCATCAGGATGAAGTTCATCTACGACCCAGACTCTCGTATCGGTTGGTGTGATTGCTGAAGGTGCTATTGGAGCTCCACCTTGTTGAAATACCGGATGAGATACCCGCCCGACATGCCACAGTTGGTTAAATATTTTGCCACCCACTTTATGCACTGCCGACGTTACTTTCTGCCAACCAGCAATCTGGTCTTGAGTGTAAACTCCAGGGGTAAATGAATAACCTTGGCTATCTGCAGAAATCTGAGTCGCCTCACTAATAATCAAACCAGTCGATGCACGCTGGCCATAGTATGTAGCCATCATATCATTGGGTATATTTCCAGGTTGGGTAGTTCTAGAACGTGTCATTGGTGCCATAACCATACGATTATCTAGCGAAAAGTGAGATTTGTGGTATGGGGTAAAAAGGCTCATAATAACTCCTGAAGTTGGCTATAAACATTTAAGTGTTGTTGACTTGATGTCTCCAAGGGGACCAATTCTACTTCTCCGACACGGACAAAATCTTGTATTGTATTGCTATCAGGGAACTGCCTGATATTGTATTTTAAGGCATTTTGCTGCAACTTTTGGGTTAAATTTTTTAAGCTCATGTCAGTATCAAAAGCGATATGATCGAAAGTGCATTGCTGCAGGTTATTCGACTCGATAATATGAATTAACGCTTTGTCATCTTGGTATAACCATTCACCGTTAAAGGGAAAATTAGGGCGATGACCACTCTTTAATCCCAGCACATCAGTCAATAGTGTATTGACCACATAACTTTGAGAGGCATGTAAATTTATATGGCTATGTGTGATTTCCATGGTCAGTGCTCTCATTCTTCAAATGTTCTAAAGCAATATAACCCTGTTAACTTATTCTGATAATTGGGCTAGTATTAAAATCATTTTCAAAAAATATTTGATATGTACCATCTAAATGATCTTAAGTTGGCCATCCGTATTGCTGAGCTACAAAGTGTCTCAGCCGCAGGCCGTGAGCTTGGTATGACACCTGCAGCAGCCAGTGCAGCGCTACAGAGGCTAGAAAAAAAAATTGATTGCTTAATTTTTGCCCGTTCAACAAGGAAAATGAAACTCACAGAAGAGGGTCACCTATTCATCGAATCGGGTAGGAAAGCATTACAACTTCTCGATAGTGCCAGCAATGCCTTGGCGGATAATCGGGGGGAGCTGAAAGGAGATCTTCGTATTGCACTGCCGTCAGATCTTGGCCGCAATATTATTCGCCAATGTTTAGATGAGTTCGCTAGCACCGCGCCAGAGCTTAAAATCACCTTGTATTTTGGCGACCAAATGACAGACCTTATTAGCCAAAATATACACTTAGCACTGCGTTATGGCCACTTGGAAGATTCAAGTTTAATAAGGCGACAATTGACACTTATGCCTAGAGTTGCGGTTGCGTCCCCCCGCTATATCGAACTTCATGGTTTACCTGCACACCCTGAAGAGCTAGCCCAACATAAGGTCCTCATCTTGAGTCGCGGTAGTGAACCTTGGCACAAATGGCGTTTTAGTCACAAAGCCCAGCAGTTCGAAGTAAATGTCACTGGCAATAAAAACTGCAACGATGGCGCAGTTATCAAAGATTGGGCATTAGCGGGTGAAGGAATTGCGTATAAAAGCTGGTTTGATGTCGCCAAAGAGGTCCATCAAGGTTCTCTAGTTCTTCTATTTGCTGATTATATTGCCGACAGTATTCCACTGCAGCTGGTCTACTTACAAAGTGATTACCCCAGTTATAAAATTCGCACAGTTATCGATTTCATTAAAGAAAAGATTCAAACGTTTGAGTCTAATTACCCGCCATTATTTTGAGCAGTTAACCAAGACAACATAGTCATGTTCTGGTCTAATTCCATCGGACACTTAATTTTGAGACAGTATGGACAATAAATTAAGAGATCTATATGAGCCAAAAAAATCACATAAGAGTTATCCACAAGCATATAAAGAGGAAGTTGTCTTGATGTTGCTAGAGCAAGGTTATAGCGTTTCTGATGCAGTAAAGTCTCTTGGGGTTAGCACTAGTCTGCTTTACAACTGGAAGGAAAGTACCAATACCACCATTGTGCAAGAGATACAGCGGGCAAATGAATCCCTTGGTTCAAATGACGCGATCAAAAAGCTCGATAAATATGAATTGCTGATACTCTACGATATCGGCTACTTCAAAGAAAGAGATAGTGAAAGCCAAGTGCAGTTTGAATTGATTGCTCATCGATATGAGCATGGAAGCTTGTTTCTCACATCAAATCAAGTTTTTAGTAAGTGGGACAGTATATTTGGCTATAACATGATGACAGTTGCCGCAATAGATCGACTTATTTCACCACAGTGATATATATAAAATCGAAAGAGAAAGCTACCGTAAAAAAACAAGCAATGAAGAAAGTGAAGTCAAATACGGCTAAGTTAATTGACGTCTAATAATATACAAGCTTATGGCCATGGATTTGATATCTAAGGCATTAACGAAAGCTTTCTACCTGCACCAACCGTCCAGAGCGCTCGTATTTCACAATGACCGAAGATCACAGTATAACAGCAAACAATTCGGCAAGCTGCTATCGAGCTATGGTATTCGGGCTAGTATGTGGGATGTTGGTCCGTGTTGGAAAAATACCGTCGTTGAACTTTTTTTTGGTAGTTTGTAACACGATTGGATTTTTTAAAGTTACTCAACTAAAAAGGGAGTTTATAAAGCAAGATGTGATTGATTACATGAAATATTTCAACTTGGAGCGACTTCAATCTGCTAATGATGAACTGTCACCTGTAGAGTTTGAATATTCTGAACTAAAAGTGTCAAATTTGGGTTGAGCAGTACTTTTTGATCAAGCTTTGCATCTTAACAATAGGGTTATGTATTTTATTATCTCACGATGAACAACTAAGATGTGATACCCCCCCGACTTCAAATAATTGAGTCGGTTTTAATCGATAGTATTTCTCTTCTATATCTTTTGATAATTCTGCATAAGGTTGCGTCATTACGTCCTGCAGTTCGTGCAGCAATTCATAATTTCCTTCTGCGGCTTGTTGATAAGCAGGTACAACAAACCACTCACGTAAAATATATTTAGGATTAACAAGTTTCATATGTGTAGATATTTCTTTGGTCGATTGTGGTCCAGAAACATTGTTATTAGCACTGTTAGCAATACTATTATCACAACTGATATCACTAATGCTAATGTTGATAAGTACTTTCCAATCATCAAGCCACGCTTTCCAGCGATGATTCAATGTTTGTTCACCTGCCCCCTCTGCTAAATCGGAATAAAAACTTTTTTGCAAAGGGGTTATATCGTCTGGAATAGAGGAGAGCTCTCGGAAGAAAATAGTATAATCAACCTTCGTTTGCTTCATCAGCTTGTCTAGCTCACTGAGCATCGAGTTGTAAAGTTGCTGATGATTATTCATGTTTAAATGTTCAAAACCGAGCTTTTTTGCCCACATGGTATTCATTTGTGTATGCATGACATTTGAAAAACCTTCTTGAATTTCATCAAATTGTCTTAAAAAATCATGCTCATCAGATAACAAAGGACGTAAAGCTGAACAAAAACTATCAAAGTTTTTTTGTGCTGCGTTAGGTTGGTTCATCAAAGAAAAATGTAGTCCTCCACCTGTCCAAGGCGAGTATTGAGGATCAAAAACATCACAAAAACCAAAGGGGCCATAGTCAAGTGTGTAACCACCTGCTGCACAATTATCACTATTGAAATTACCTTGGCAAAAACCAACTCGGATCCATTGTCCGATGAGCGATGTTAGCCGACTTCTAAACTCTTTTGCCAATAAAATTATTTGTGCAGCTAAAGGAAGCTCCTTATCGATTACATCAGCGTATTCACGCTGTATTAAATGTAACACTATCTTTTCGAGTTCTTGCAATGCATTTGCGTGTTCTTGATGACGGACACGTCGAGCAAAAAGCTCAAGTTGTCCAACACGAATAAAGGACGGTGCGACGCGCGTTGTAATCGCAACAGGTTCGGATATTAATATATCAGGATTTTCCGAGCGTGAATCTTCTGAGTACCATGGACGTTGTACTTTATCCGTTGAAACATACAAACTTAAAGAACGCGATGTAGGTACACCTAGAGCGTGCATATGCTCTTGAGCTAAAAACTCACGAATACTTGAGCGTAATACAGCTCGACCGTCAGCACCTCTACAGTATGGTGTTCGCCCGCCTCCTTTTAATTGCATTTCCCAACGCTGGTCGTTGATAACGGCCTCAAATACTGAGATCGCGCGACCATCGCCATAGCCATTACCCGTTTGAAATGGGCATTGCTGAATATATTCAGTACCGTAAATAGAAAGCGCATAACCAGTTGACCACCCTACTTGACGCATAGGCTCAGGAACCTGAGACAAGTCTCCCGAAAATAGACGTACAAAATCAGGGGACGTCGCCAAACTGTCGTCAAAACCAAGTTCTAAAAACAAGTTTTTACTGTGTGCAACGTATTTGGGATTTGCAATTGGAGTCGGTCTAACTGGGACATAATGGCCTGAGAATACTTGTCGAGGTTGGTAATCAATACCGCTACTTGTAGCATCTGGATCTCTATGTAAGGTATCCAAAAGTGAATAACTTGCTGAACTAGCGAGTTGAGTTAATGTCGTTATTTTTACGCTGTTTTGTTGAGACTGACGATTGGACATATATAGTTATACCAAGATTGATAAGAAAATTTTCAATGCATTGTTTATCCTAACGGTTCAGTTGATAAGTTAATAGTTTTAACAAGTAACAAAAAAATAATCATCTTAAAAAATAATGATGTGAGTTAAGGATGTCTCTTTAGTAGTCATGCTTTAGGATGCGTGACTAAAATCGAGTGACTGTAAAATAATTTCGAATAAACATGTTTGTAAATTTGATTAACGATTAACAAATTGAAGCATGCAGTATGACTAAACAATCCATTAAACAAGCAATGAAACAATCAATAGCAACATTGATAGAACATAGAATGTTGCTGACTGATAACCTTGTTAAGGTAGAAATCTAAACACTTAATGGGATACCCATTATGTCATTGATGCAGAAGATATAATTACAATATGAAATAAAGCATATCGATGACATGATCAAAACTAGAACGACTTATCCAGCTAAATCAGAATCTATATAAGCTTGAGAATAATCTAGAAGTAGAATGTGATATTTGTGGAGAATCGATTCTAAAGCACTTATCTATTCTAGGTGTATTGAATCATTAAATTGAATGCTAAAAACAAACACAAACACAAACACAAAGCCTACAGAAATGGCTTGGATTTTTATGTAAGATTAAAATTTAAACAATATTTGATGAGGCACAAAGCGGATGATAGTTGCTTATAAGCTTTAGGTTATATCAAATTGCGTTTTTATAGATTGTGCGAAACGAATTATGAGTATGCTATAAAGAAGCTAACCCCTTTTAAGTCTAATCCCTAATATTTTAATCCTAAATAGTGTCTAATCGTTACGAAACATTGAAATAAGCTGCTCATCTATCAGTTCAGGTGATTGATGGTTAGCTGTCACAGCCTCGTCACAATACACGCGTTTCTTACAAGACATCAAACATAACTGCCACAGCTGCTTTTTTGTTTCTATATCTAAACTTTTAATATCTGCAACGCAGATGTGTCCACTTTGGATAAGCGAAGCCATTTTATCAAGTGGAATAGAAATATTAAGTTGTGTCATTGTGTTGTCCTCAAAAATTCAATATAGCAATTATATATTAATGAGAATGATTATCAACACGATTTAAACTGTTAACTAATATTTTTATGTTAATTGCCTTATTATTCGTTATCAGCTAAAAAATCGAACCAGGTAGACTTGCTGACCCCATCTTGTTTATAGATCACTATTGTTCGCCAAACCATATAATTACTGCTGCAAGATCCATAAATTGCAGTTCCCTTAAATGATTTTTGATCATCGGTTTCTAGTCTGACTGGAATAACGCCCATAAACATATCGCGACCTTCAATTCTAATCTGTACATCGCTTACAGGTACTGAAAACGTAAGTTGGATGTCTAATGGTTTTTCACTTGGTGTGAAAACAGGGTTTATCATGAGAGACACGGTTTGGTTGTTTACACTTTGTTCACAAGTTTTTTCAGCAAATTGACATAACGTTTGATCAACAACTTCACTTTTGCTTACTTCCATAGGGGGTTGAGAATCGCATCCTACTAAATTAGCAATAAAAAATAACAAGAAAGCACACTTTGTTAAATATCGCACAAATAATAACCTCATGATTCAAATTGATAACATTATCTTTAGGAAATTGATCTGGATCAAGTTTCCTCAGGTTCTCTGAGTATCTTTTTTGACGCAGCTCAAGTATCATTGCATTACCTCATGATAGATACAAAAAACATGAGGTAACACCTTGACAGCGCGTTAAAAAGCAACTTCATTTTAGGTTGTTTTTTCAGCGAATGTCAGCCTAAACAGGTAAAGTTCTACTTTACTATAATTAAAAGTAAAAGTAATAAGCCGTGGAAGCATTATGATGAATCATTCCCAGCCTACAGGCGCTGATTACAACTACACTATTGTTCGCCAATTCGCATTAACCACAGTTTTGTGGGGAATCGTTGGTATGGCAGTTGGTGTATTGATTGCGGCCCAGTTAATCTGGCCACAACTAAACTTTGAAACATCATGGTTAACGTATAGTCGTCTTAGACCGCTACATACGAATGCTGTGATTTTCGCGTTTGGTACTTCAGCCCTTTTCGCAACATCCTACTATATCGTACAACGCACCTGTCAAACCCGATTATTTGCACCTAAATTAGCTGCATTTACATTCTGGGGTTGGCAAGCCATTATCCTCTCAGCTGCAATCACCTTACCAATGGGTTTCACCTCAGGTAAAGAGTATGCAGAACTTGAGTGGCCTATTGATATCGCAATTACCATTGTCTGGGTTGCTTATGCAGTAGTGTTCTTTGGCACAATCATTAAACGAACTACGTCGCACATTTATGTTGCTAACTGGTTCTTTGGTGCTTTCATTATCACGGTAGCAGTACTGCACATTGTTAACTCAATGGCGGTTCCTGTGAGCTTATTCAAATCATATTCCATGTACTCAGGCGCAGTCGATGCGATGGTACAGTGGTGGTATGGACATAATGCGGTTGGTTTCCTACTAACTGCAGGCTTCTTAGGGATGATGTATTACTTCGTACCTAAACAAGCTGGTCGCCCTGTTTACTCTTACCGTCTTTCTATCGTCCATTTCTGGGCATTGATTGCATTGTATATTTGGGCTGGTCCACATCACCTTCATTATACTGCGTTACCTGACTGGACTCAGACTCTAGGTATGGTGATGTCGTTAATCTTATTTGCTCCATCTTGGGGTGGCATGATTAACGGTATTATGACGTTATCAGGTGCTTGGCATAAGTTACGTACCGACCCAGTTTTACGATTCTTAGTTGTTTCATTATCTTTCTATGGTATGTCTACCTTCGAAGGACCAATGATGGCGATTAAAACAGTAAACGCCCTTTCGCATTACACAGATTGGACTGTTGGTCACGTTCACTCTGGTGCATTAGGTTGGGTTGCGATGGTTTCTATCGGTTCGCTATATCACTTAATACCTGTGTTATTCGGTCACGGCCGTATGTACAGTACTAACCTAGTGAATGTGCATTTCTGGTTAGCGACGATTGGTACCGTATTATACATCGTAGCAATGTGGATTTCTGGTGTGATGCAAGGTCTAATGTGGCGTGCAGTTAACTCTGACGGTACATTAACTTACAGCTTTGTTGAAAGCTTAGAAGCTTCTTACCCATTTTACTTTGTCCGCTTTATTGGTGGTGTGTTCTTCTTAACTGGTATGTTCATTATGGCGTACAACGTCATTCGTACCGTTAATGCACCTAAAGATACTTTACCAGCATTAGCTGAAGAAAAAGCATAAGGAGCAGAACGATGAAATTTAATCATGAAATTATCGAAAAAAACATCGGTCTGCTAGGTATCTTTACTGTTATTGCCATCAGTTTTGGTGGTTTAGTTCAGATCACTCCGTTGCTATTTTCTAAGGATACAACTGAACCAGTTGAAGGGTTAATTCCGTATACTGCCTTACAGACTGAAGGTCGTGATATTTATGTCCGTGAAGGTTGTTATAACTGTCACAGCCAAATGATCCGCCCTTTACGTGCTGAAACAGAACGTTATGGCCATTACTCTGTAGCTGGTGAGTCAGTTTGGGACCACCCATTCCAGTGGGGTTCTAAGCGAACTGGACCTGACTTAGCTCGAGTTGGCGGTCGTTACAGTGACAAATGGCATGAAGTGCATTTGATTAACCCTCGTGATGTCGTTCCACAGTCTAATATGCCAGCTTACCCTTGGTTAGCTGAAAATAAACTAGACGGAAAACTCACTGGTAAGAAGATGCAAATCTTAAGTAATTTCCATCCGGATCATAATTTGTATACCGAAGAAGAAATTGCTGGCGCTCAAGCGGCTGTTGAAGGCAAAACTGAATTAGAAGCGTTAATCGCTTACCTTCAGTCTTTAGGCCACGCGCTGAAATAAGGAGGCAATTATGGATTACGGAACGTTACAAGGCATTCTTACCATTATTGTTATGGTCGTATTTGCTGGCATCTTTTATTGGGCGTATAGCTCTAAAAGCAAAGCTGGTTTTGATGAAGCCGCTAACCTGATTTTTTCTGACGAAGAAATTAAAAGCCAAACTAATCATTCAGGAGATAATAAGTAATGAGTATCTTTTGGAATGTGTGGATTATTTTTCCGACGCTATTAGTTATTGCTGGTTGTTTCTTCCTTTTACGTGCTTGTTCAAAGAACAAGACCGGAATTGAAGAAGGCGAATCAATGGGTCATACCTTTGACGGTATTGAAGAACTAAACAACCCACTACCAAAGTGGTGGGCATACATGTTCTATCTCAGTATTGTTTTTGGCCTGATTTACCTAGCGTTATACCCAGGTCTTGGTAGTTACCAAGGTTTATTTGGTTGGACGAGTTCTAACCAAAGTGTGGGTTACGAAGAAGGTATTAAAGCCGACTCGAAAGCTGCTGTTGAACTCGCTAAAGCTGAAAATCGTTTATCACAATATGACCGTGAAGTTGCGGCTGCTGATGAAAAATATGGTCCTATCTTTGCTGCATATCTAGCGACACCGTTAGAAGATTTAGTTAAAGATGAAGAAGCATTAAAAGTTGGTGGACGTTTGTTCCTGCAAAATTGTGCTCAATGCCATGGTTCAACAGGTAGTGGTGGTATTGGTTTCCCTGATTTAACTGATGGTAATTGGTTATACGGTGGTGAACTAGCCACAATTAAGACTTCTATCATGAACGGTCGAAACGGTATGATGCCTCCAAAAGGCGGTTTACCGATTGAAGACAGTGAAATACAAGGCTTAGCTGAATACGTGTTCAAACTATCTGGTCGTGATCATGACGCTACGTTAGCAGCGCAAGGTCAAGGTTCATTTATGAAAGGCTGTTTTGCTTGTCATGGAATGGACGGCACTGGTAATAAGTTTATGGGCGCACCTGATTTAACTGACAATGCTTGGTTATACGGTGGCAGTCGCTTGCAAGTGATGCAATCAATTGCAAACGGTCGTGCTGGTGTCATGCCAGCGTGGAACGAGATCTTAGGTGAAGAAAAAGTTCATGTAATCTCTGCTTACGTTTATAGCTTATCAAACAAATAGTTACACCTCAGTAACATCAAAGGCTTCGTGAAAACGAAGCCTTTTTTTTAAGTGATTATTAAGCCTTTTCAAGGTAAAATAACACAATAATAATTCTTAATATTTAGGACCTTTTTATGTCTGATGTTCAACCCTGGTATAAGCATTTTTGGCCTTGGTTTATTGTTGTGCTACTTCTTGTCGTTGTAATTAAAAGTATGGTAGCAATGGGCATTGCAATTGATAATGCAGACTCACTGGTTTCTGATGATTACTATAAAGAAGGTAAAGCCATTAATATGGATTTACGTAAAATCAAACAAGCCAAAAACTTAGGTATGCAGTTTTTAGTTGAAGTTGATGACCACGAATTAAAAATTTCTCAGCACGGCGGCCCTGAATACCGCGCTGCACTACAAGTCAGTTTCATTCACCCTACTCTTGAAGACAAAGATTTTAGAATCAATGCGACAGCAGATGGTAACGGTGATTTCAGAATCGGATTATCTGAAGCAATTTCAGGCCCATGGAATGTAAGATTACAAGGCTTTGATAATAGCTGGCGTATCCAGCAACGTATTGATATACAAGACGATGTAGAATACTGGTTAAATTAATATTCATGCAAAATTGTTTTCACTGTAATGAACCTGTTTTAACTGGTAGCGAATTTACAACGGTTATTGATAATCAGGCGCAACTTATGTGTTGTCCTGGTTGTCAGGCTGTTTCTCAAGCCATCATAGATTCGGGGTTAAGTAGCTATTATCAATTTAGAAGTGAACCAGGCAATAAGCAAACTGCGCTTGTTCCATCTGAGTTGGCTCAATTTTCTGCGTATGATCTTCCTGAAATCCAACAAGACTTAGTCCATTCAAAAGATAACCAAAATACGCTTTCAGTTTCTATCGAAGGGATAACTTGCGCAGCTTGTGCTTGGCTAATTGAACATAAATTAAAACAGCTTCCTGGCATAATTAGCATTGCGGTCAACTCTACCACCCAAAGAGCATTAGTCTGTTGGGATGATTCGCGTGTAAAACTCAGTGAAATACTATCAGAGATCAGCCGTATTGGTTATCAAGCTGCGCCCTATCAAATAGACGAACAGGAAAAACTCAGTAAACAAGAATCGCGAAAGTTTTTACTTCGTCTTGGGTTAGCTGCATTCGTTACCATGCAAGTGATGATGTTTGCACTGGCTTTATATTCTGACTACTTCATTTTAGAAGACACAGAAATGCGGGATTACTTTCGCTGGGTTAGTATGACGCTTGCCGCTCCTGTGGTCTTTTACTCAGCTCAACCTTTTTACTTCAGTGCCGTTAGAAGTTTGCTCGGCGGTAAGGTCAATATGGATTTGTCCGTTTCTTTAGCTATCGCTGGCGCTTATATAGCCAGTTGTATTGCGACAATAAACGGCACTGGTGAAGTGTATTTTGAGTCTGTCACCATGTTCACTTTTTTTTTGCTATTGGGACGTTTTTTCGAACAAAAAGCAAAACAAACCGCATCCGTCAGTTCGAGTAATCTTCACAAACTCATACCATTAACAGCTAATTTAATAACTTATTCAGTAAATAACTCCTCTACTAGTGAAGTATCTGAAATTCCAGCTAAACGATTAAAAGTTGGAGATACCATTTTAATCAAACCTGGTGAAGTCGTTGCTGCTGATGGGATCATATTATCAGGTAAGTCAGGCTTAAATGAATCAATGTTAACTGGCGAACAAAAGCCATTTATCAAAAGTGAGCGAGATACCGTGTATGCTGGCACTATTAATGTAGACCAACCTATTACTGTTCAAGTAACCGCATTAGGTCAAGATCAATTAGTCGCTGAAATTATCCGTTTACAAGAGGTAGCCTCAAATACGAAACCTAAAATTGCCTTGCTCGTTGATAAATCTGCCAGCTATTTTTCAACGGCCATTATTGCTATAGCGGGGATCACCTATTTTAGTTGGCTATTTATTTCACCAGATGATGCTTTCTGGGTCATGTTATCGGTATTAGTCGCAACCTGCCCTTGTGCACTTGCGCTAGCAACACCAACAGCAATCACATGTTCAACGGCAATATTTACCAAACTGGGGATTATTGTTCAAAAAGCGGGCGTATTTGAGAAACTACCATTAATCGAACATGTCGTATTTGATAAGACCGGCACATTAACGTGCGGAACTGTCTCTATTCAAAAAACAATTATTACAGATGACCTTGTTAATGAGCATTCAGCTCTTAATTATGCTGCAGCGCTTGAGATGGGTTCCATTCATCCCATCGCAAAAGCATTTGCACCATTTGTTAATTCAGACATCATCGCAACAGAGATCATCCACCATGTTGGGCTAGGAATATCTGCCAAGGTTAATGAACATACCGTCAAATTGGGTAATGCTCAGTTTGTCGGCCTCGATGCGTCACATTGTAAAGGCCAATTACTTTGGTTATCTATTGATGACATAATAGCTTCCTGCTTTATTTTGCAAGATGCTATCCGTATTGATAGTGCACAAGCTGTAACAGAACTTCAGGCGTTAGGTATTCAAGTCAGCATGGCAAGTGGTGACAGCAGTAAACATGTCACTGAAATAGCCCGTCAATTAAATATTCAACAAGCTTATGCAGGCTTAAGCCCACAAGACAAACTTGAATTGATAAATAATTTACAACAAAAACAGCAGGTTGCTATGTTCGGTGATGGTATCAATGATGCCCCAGTACTCGCTGGTGCCAACTTGTCTGTGGCAATGGGAAGTGGCAGCGCAATAGCTAAAAATAGCGCTGATTTAATTTTACTTGGCGATCATCTTTCTAAATTCATTCAAGCAATAAAACTTGCTAAACTAACCAATAGAATAATAAAACAAAATCTAATTTGGGCGTTTGCTTACAACATCATTATATTGCCGTTAGCCGTAACTGGTCATGTCGTACCGTATATAGCGGCGATTGGTATGTCGATAAGCTCAATCATTGTTGTTTCTAACAGTCTTCGCCTGCTAAGGGTAAAACTATGAGTATCATCTACGTATTAATTCCCATTGCCATGCTTTTCGTCGTGGTCGCTGTAGCCGTATTTTTTTGGGCGGTAAAATCAGAACAATTCGATGATCTTGATAGGCAAAGTGTGTCGATATTATTTGATGAAGATAAGCCTACTGTGACTACAGATAATACTAAGACGCTCAATGATGACGTGGTAACTGCTAACTCTTTTGATGATGAGCTAATTGATTCGGATAAATCTGCAACCCAAAAGACTCCGCAAATTGATTGAATATAATGTATGGGGAGCATTCCTGGTCGGATTAATGGGCGCTGCACATTGTTTTGGAATGTGTGGTGGTTTAATTGGCGCTTTTGCTACTAATTTACCAGCAACATCTTCAAATCGTTTGGCAAACCAATTAAGTTTTTTACTCAGTTATAATTTTGGCCGTATTGCGAGTTACACGATTGCAGGTGCGTTGGCTGGAGCAAGTAGTGCCGCATTAGGCTACATGTTCGATGTTGACAGTTATCTCATTGGTTTAAGAATACTTGCCGGCATTATGATGATAATAACTGGACTTTATATTGCCCAAATATGGTTCGGAGTCGTCCATATTGAAAAACTTGGTAAAGGTTTATGGTCGTTACTCAAACCTATTGCTAATAAATTGTTGCCGATTAAAACCCAGTTTCAAGCAACGATTGCAGGGATGATTTGGGGATGGTTACCCTGTGGTTTAGTTTACAGTACTTTAACCTGGTCAGTTGCATCAGGTGATGCATTGAACGGAGCTTTGGTAATGTTTGCTTTTGGCCTTGGAACACTGCCTGCATTGTTAAGTGCTGGATTAACTGCTAAAAAATTAGCTGGATGGGTTCAAAAAAAGCAAGTACGACTTTTAAGTGGGATCTTGATTGTAGTATTTGGCTTACAAACTATTTATATCGCCATCATGCAGCTAAACTAGCTCAAGCTTTGTTATTAGTTTAACATGGTATTGTAGTAATTAATTGAGAGTATATATGCCTACAGATCAAACTAAACAGCTTCGTGCATCTACTGGTGGTTGTGCAATTCATTGTCATGATTGCAGCATGGAGTCACTTTGCATTCCTTTCACGTTAGATAATAACGAACTAGATAAACTAGACGAAATTATTGAACGTAAAAAACCAGTACAAAAAGGCGACCAGATATTCAAGTCAGGTGATCCTCTCAAATCCTTATTTGCTATTCGCTCTGGTACAATCAAAAGCTTTACTATCACTGAGCAAGGTGATGAACAAATTACCGGATTCCATTTAGCTGGTGACGTTATAGGCTTTGATGGCATTCATTCTCAAATTCACCAAAGTTTTGCGCAAGCTTTAGAAACTGCAATGGTGTGTGAAATCCCATATGACACATTAGATACTCTCTCTGGCACAATGCCAAAGCTTAGACAGCAAATAATGCGTTTAATGAGTAATGAGATCATGGGCGATCAAGAAATGATTTTGTTATTGTCGAAGAAAAATGCAGAAGAACGTCTTGCTGCATTCATCAATAATCTTGCAAACCGTTTTGGCAGTCGAGGCTTCTCACCTCATGAATTCAGGTTAACGATGACCCGTGGTGATATTGGTAACTATCTTGGTTTGACGGTTGAAACAATTAGTCGATTACTGGGCAGGTTTCAAAAAGCAGGTTTGATTGAAGTCAAAGGCAAATACATCACTATTATTGATCATGTTGCACTCAGCCAATTAGCTGGAAACTCAAGAATTGCCACTTAATTGAGTTAGTTTTCATTTTATGATCTAACGCAACGACATCACCGCAGTTAAGAGTGATAGTAATATAAAAACAGCTTGGAGGTTTTATGAAGGATTATAATAAGATTTTGGTAGTCATTAACCCAATGACTGACCATCAACCTGCTCTGGCTAGAGCCGTTGAACTTGCTTCCAAGTCCAATGCATCTATCACTGCATTTCTCACCATTTTTGATTTTTCTTATGAAATGACTTCAATTCTTTCAAGCCACGAAAGAGAAGCTATGCGTCAGGGTGTTATTGACCAACGCGAAAGCTGGTTAGCTGAAGCTATTTTTCCTTACGCTAAATCAGGCTTAACAATTGATACTAAAGTGGTTTGGCATAACAGACCTTTCGAAAGCGTTATAAAATATGCCATCGAACAAGATGTCGATTTATTAGTAAAAAGTACCCATGAACACGACAAATTAAAGTCTATTATTTTTACTCCAACTGATTGGCATTTGTTACGTAAAGCCCCTATTCCAGTATTAATGGTAAAAGAACATGATTGGCCAGTGGCTGGTAAAATCTTATGTGCAGTAAATGTGGCTTCAGAAGATGATGAGCATTCAACACTCAATACCAAAATAATTGAAAATGCGTTGAATCTTGCAGCTAAATTCTCAGCCCAAATCCATTTAGTGAATGGTTACCCTGGTACGCCGGTTAATTTAGCCATTGAGTTACCTGAATTCGATGCAGCAAGTTATAACGATACCGTCAGAATGCAGCATGAACAGCGAATTCAATATTTGGCCAACAGTTTTAATATCCCTTTAGAAAACTGCCATGTAGAAGAAGGTTTACCTGAAGATGTTATTCCTGAGCTTGCCTTAAAACTCGATGCAGAGTTAGTCATCTTGGGGACTGTGGGTAGAACTGGTTTTTCAGCAGCTTTAATTGGTAATACCGCTGAACATGTCATCGATAGTATCAATTGTGACTTACTTGCAGTAAAGCCTGAGGGTTATAAATCACCTCTTGAAGACTAAAGTCTTTACCATCGGCTTGAATGCTGGAATAATACGCGCCCTGAAACGATAGTTACTGGGCGCTTTTTAATGTCTGAAATGCAACAACAAGAAAAACACTTGGCAGATCGCCAAGCTAAATTAGAAAAGAAATTACGTCATGATGTTGGTCGTGCGATAGGAGACTATCAAATGATTGAAGAAGGTGACGTTATCATGTGTTGCCTTTCTGGCGGTAAGGACAGCTATGTAATGCTCGACATCTTGTTGAACTTGCAAAAGCGTGCACCAATTAAATTTGAAATTGTTGCAGTTAACTTAGATCAAAAGCAGCCTGGATTTCCTGAAGATATTTTGCCTGCGTACCTAGATACGTTAGCAGTGCCATATCATATTCTTGAAAAAGACACTTACTCAATCGTTAAAGATAAAATCCCTGAAGGCAAGACAACATGCTCTTTATGTTCTCGTCTGCGTCGCGGAACTTTATATGGATTTGCACAACGTATTGGTGCGACAAAAATTGCTCTAGGTCATCATAGAGACGACATCATTGAAACATTATTTTTAAATATGTTCTTCGGTGGAAAAATGAAAGCAATGCCACCTAAATTGTTATCAGATGACGGTGCTAACATGGTCATTAGACCTTTAGCCTACAGCAAAGAGAAAGACATTGCAGAGTATGCAGAGCTGAAAAAATTCCCTATCATCCCTTGCAATCTGTGTGGTTCACAAGAGAACTTAAAACGTGGCGCTGTAAAGGATATGTTGAATCAATGGGATCGTGACTTTCCAGGTCGTATTGAAACAATTTATACTGCGATGCAGAACACGTCACCGTCTCAAGGTGTTGATAGAAACGCTTTTGATTTTATCAGTTTGCAGCGCGATGCAGATGCTCCTTTATCTGGCGATGTAGCCGAATCTGATTTACCAGCTTTTGATTTTCTAGATACCACGAATAATGGTCATATCAATTTAGATGAAGCAGCTAAAATTAATATAGTGACAACTTACATACCGTAAATGGTTGGTCTGTTCTTGCAAAAAAGAAGCCCTCAACTGAGGGCTTTGTTTTTTCTATGCTTTGCTATTTCAACGGTTCAAATGACATAAGGACTGACAACAAAGGGCATGGCATTAAAACTTAAGGCTTTTAGGTTTGCTAATTGTTCAGAAGTGAGTTGTAACTGGTTTGAAATTGATTGTGCTTTACCATCAATTGTTGCGATAACAGGTAAGTCGGAATCCGAAAAGCTAAATGTAAGTCCAGTAATTGGTTTACGGAAATACTTCATTGGGAAACCTTGCTGACCATCTAACAATGCATCCATATCATCCTTAACTGCCATGAGTTCCGCTTGAACATACTCTTGTTGAGTTGACTTAGCACGTACTTGCATTGCAACACCACAAAGTGAAGAGTCCCCTTCTACTTCAATATTTAACAAACCTCGGTCTGACTTTAATTGTGCATCAAATGGCAAATATAAACGCTGGTGTTTATCGTAAGTCAGTGGGAATTCATCTTTTTCAGTGGTGATGTTACCTGAAAGCATTTTACAGTTATCATTTTTAGGTACGCTAAAAGCAATTTCAACCAACTGATAATTATGTTTATTAACTTGTTTTAGTCTTTCATAAAAACCTGCATATGGAATAGAAACAGAATCAGCGATCGATGTTGGACTTAACAACACGAAAGCGACTAACATTGGTATCTTTACTAACTTCATTTTCTATAATCCTGCTAAATACGCTTTGTTTTGGCGTAACATCTCTAGTAGTTCATCAATATAAGCATCTTTACGTTCTGAGTAATGAATGAGTCCGAAAACTAATTTCTCAGCTGAAGGTTCGATATTTTGTGAACGTAAGTCAGCTCTCATTGATCTTAATAAACGGTATGCTGAATTGGTGTTTAAATTTAGCATGTAAGCTGCTATTGAATCTTCAGGTGTATCAAACGACGCTACTTCATGGTTCATTCCTGCTTTCCTGGATAAAGGTACTAAACCGCAACCTTTAGAAAAACACCATTGTCCGAAGTAATTGTTGCCTTCTTTAGCAAACCTAGAGCTGCCCCAGCCTGTTTCGTTTGCTGCTTGTATTAATACCATTCTTGCTGGCACGGTATCGACTCTAATTAACAAGGGCGTTAAGGTCGTTTCGTCAAACTTTTTTACAGAGTAATTATATTTCTGTGTTAATTGTTTTAGCTTAAAGATTTCGGCATCGGTTAATGCTTTTTCATTGGCTAGGTTTGCCAGGATGACTTTTAAAAAATTTCGTTCTTTTAAAATAAGCGCATTTTGATGATTTACAGCTGGCGCCATATAATCAAAAAACACTTGTTTTTTAGTTGGAATATCACTGATCTCAGTAAAATTAGGAATTGTTTCTTGTTCTTTCTCATTTTGCTGAATTTCTGGTGTTGATACTAAAATTTTCTCCAGTGTAGGAACAAGCCAAACACGGATCAAAATAATGCTAATTATAACAACCCCTAATCCAAGGGTGAACTTACCCACTCTACCTGTTCTCAAAAACAATCCTTCCTAAATAATTTTCATTGATTATACCGAGAATCATAACTAAAAGTAGTCTTGTGTTTGTGCTATTATTTTAAGTATGCATTTTTAGCATCAGACGATAGCTAGAAATGACATTATCCATGGTCGCATTAAAAGTCATCAAGAGTATGAAAGGAATCAAAAAATGATGAACCAACCATTACAGCAATATGATCACGTCGTCGCATTGGGCGGAGGTCACGGTTTAGGCAGAGTCCTTGCTGCATTATCCTTTTTAGGACCCAAGTTAACTGGAATTGTAACAACAACTGACAATGGCGGTTCTACTGGTCGTATCCGCCAAGATCAAACAACTATTGCATGGGGGGATTTGCGCAACTGTTTATCACAGCTCGCCAATCGTCCTTCTATCGGCACAATGTTATTTGATCATCGATTTAATGGCGAAAATGAGCTAAATGGCCATAATCTTGGCAATATTATTTTGTATGCCCTAGAACAACTCTGCGTCAGACCACTTGAAGCGATTAAATTAATCAGAACCATTCTGAAAATTGATACTCGTATTATTCCCATGTCTGAAGAACCCACACATTTAACTGCACTAAATGTCGAAGGTCAGATGATATTTGGTGAAACGAACGTTGATGAAATGAGTGAGGTGCCTAGTTCACTAAATCTAGAACCTCAGGTAACAGCAACTTGTGAAGCCATTCAAGCGATTAATAAAGCAGAGCTGATAATCATTGGCCCAGGAAGCTTTCTCACTAGTGTATTACCTCCTCTTTTACTTCCAGCAATTGCTACTGCCATTTCCAATTCAAATGCTCAAATTATTTTCATCGATAATTTAACAAACGAAGTTTGTGCAGCAAATAAACTGTTGTTAGAAGATAAATTAAACTGGATAAACCAATTGTTGGGAAGAAATGCTGTCAATAATGTCATCAGTCACGCAGAACATATTGATGTTGGTGAATTTGTAAGTTTTTTTCCGCTTGTAAGTGATCATCATGCGGGTTTACATAACAAAGAAGCTTTAGCTACAGCATTATCAACAGTCATGAACAAATCAACTTAAATTCAGCTTATAAAAAAGCCTATAAGTATTTGCTTATAGGCTTAGACAGTAATCACAATGTGTTTGTTATCTGTCGGATTTAAATAACCTGCGCAATCGCTTTACAGATAACCGGAATATTTTGTTTTGTCATGCCCGCAACGCTGATACGTCCTGAACCCACAATATAGACAGCAAACTCATCTTTAAGTCGATTGACTTGATCTTTATTCAGTCCAGAAAAACTAAACATACCATTTTGACGAGAGATGAAACTGAAATCTTGGTCAACGCCTTCTGATTTTAATGTCTCAACAAACAAAGTACGCATTTCGGCGATGCGTTGACGCATTTCGGTCAGTTCAGATTCCCATTCTTGACGAAGAGCATTATCTGATAGGATAGTACTCACAATCAAACCGCCATGTGCTGGTGGATTTGAATATGTTGCTCGAATAGTTTTCTTGATCTGGCTAAAGCTTTTTTGGGCTGCGTCTTCATCAGCAGCAACGATAGTAACTGCGCCAATACGTTCATTGTATAAGCCAAAGTTTTTAGAAAATGAATTGGCAATTAAAAGCTCTGGTACTTTTGCAGCAACAATGCGTAAACCTTGAGCATCTTCTTCAATTCCTGCGCCGAAACCTTGATAGGCAAAATCAAATAAAGGTACAAGTTCTTTATCTACACAAAGTTGACCAACAATTTCCCATTGTGCAGCATCTAAGTCGATACCAGTCGGGTTGTGGCAGCAACCGTGTAATAAAATAAGATCACCAGCTTGAGCACTTTGTAAATCAGTAATCATCGCATCAAAATCCATATCATGGGTTTCTGCTTTGTAATAGCCATACTCTTTTATTGATAAGCCAGCAGTTTGAAATATGTTTTGATGATTAGCCCATGTTGGATTACTTACCCATAAGGTCTTAGATTCAGTATTCCTAACAAGAAATTCAGCGGCAACTCTTAATGAGCCTGTTCCGCCTGGTGCTTGGGCAGTGAAGGCTCGCTTGTCATTAATGATGTCGCTGCCTTGTCCAAATAGTAAGGTTTGAACAACTGCATTGTATTGTTCTACACCTTCGATCCCTAAGTAATTTTTCGTTTTCTCAGCTTCTAATAAAATTGCTTCAGCTTTTTTAACAGATTTAAGTACAGGGGTTTGCCCTGCTTCATCTTTATAAATTCCAACACCTAAATTGACCTTTTCACTGCGTGTGTCTTTTTTAAATGCATCTGTTAAACCTAAGATAGGATCGGCTGGAGCTTGAGGGACCTGAGAAAATATCATTACTTCTTTCCTTCGTATGAAGTGAACCACTATTTTTAGTATTTATACCATTGAATAGGTTTTTGAAATAGTGACTTTTGGTCATGAACAAAGAATTAGTTCACAGTTTGAACATTTGACATTTTAATTAGGTTTTAAATGGATATTTAATAACGTATTGATGATTTTCCATATTCATAAATGACTATTCATAGATATGGCTAACAATTCGACTAAGCGTCTTAGTTTAAAAATCCTATGGAATTTGATGTAAAACATCTCACTTTAACGACATAAGAAGCCATCGTTAGCGTAAAGCATGTTGAAGCCTTCGTATCTTGCTTATGTATCATATTCTTGTATTAAGAATATGGTACCCGAGGCCTTACTTGCACTGGCACGCCCGATTTTAAAACGACGAGGGATTTTACCTTTCTTCAATTACTCAAATTTCATATACAAAAAAGCCCTGTTAACATCAAGAGTCTTGAGGCTTTTTTGCACCATACTTACGTATGCAAGCTCTTTAAAAGAGAATATGGTACTCGAGGCCTGAGATGAACTGGCACGCCCGATTTTAAAACGACGTGGGATTTTATCTTGCTTCAATTACTCAAATGTCAGACATAAAAAAGCCCTGTTAACATCAAGAGTGTTGAGGCTTTTTGCACCGTACTTACGTATGTAAGCTCTTTAAAAGAGAATATGGTACCGGAGGCCTGAGATGAACTGGCACGCCTGTTTTTAAAACGACGAGGGATTTTATCTTGCTTCAATTACTCAAATGTCAGACATAAAAAAGCCCCGACTAATGTCGAGGCTTATTTATAATGGTACCCGAGGCCAGACTTGAACTGGCACGCCTATTAAGCGAGGGATTTTAAATCCCTTGTGTCTACCGATTCCACCACTCGGGCATAAGTGTTGTTTTAACCGTCTAGTTTAAAGCACTAAACAATTAAACAAAATTGTGGAGGCGCGACCCGGAGTCGAACCGAGGTCGACGGATTTGCAATCCGCAGCATAGCCATTCTGCCATCGCGCCGTTGTTTGATTGGAGCGACATATCGGGTTCGAACCGATGACCTATACCTTGGCAAGGTATCGCTCTACCAACTGAGCTAATGTCGCATATCAAACAAAACACTTAGTTAAAACGATAAATCAATTTGTCCCTGAGTGCGGAATGGAATTCTACCGTTTTACGCAAATGTGTCAATGCAGAATTACTATATTTTAGAGCTTTTATAACCGTTTGATGTATAAATCAACGTATTGAACAATTATTGTCTATTAAACCATGACAGCCAACAAAAAAGGCACTTCTACTAAGAAGTGCCTTTGAAATGATGGTTCTTAACTGAGTAAGTTTACGCTTCTGGTAAAGAAAGCGTTGTAAGTCCAAGCATCTTTTGCATGACGCCGACTACTTGACAGCTATAACCGAACTCATTGTCATACCACACGTATAAAATAGCACGCTTGCCATCAGCAATAGTTGCTTGAGAGTCAACAACACCAGCATAGCGAGAACCCACTAAGTCACTTGATACAATTTCAGTAGAATCAGTGTAATCAACTTGGTTTTTCAACTCAGAAGTCAATGCGATATCTTTTAGGTATTCATTTAACTCATCGCGATTTGTTTCGCCGTTTAAGTTAACACTGATAATGGCCATTGAAACATTTGGTGTCGGTACACGGATAGCGTTACCAGTTAACTTACCTTCCATTACAGGTAATGCTTTTGCAACCGCTTTCGCTGCACCTGTTTCAGTAATAACCATGTTTAATGGCGCACTTCGACCACGACGGTCAGCACTATGATAGTTATCAATTAAGTTTTGGTCATTAGTATACGAATGGATTGTTTCAACATGTCCGTTTTCAATACCATACTTATCATTCACTGCTTTTAATACAGGTGTAATAGCATTGGTTGTACAACTTGCTGCCGAAACAATCATATCCTCAGGAAGGATATCATTTTCATTCACACCGTAAACGACGTTCTTAATTGCACCCTTAGCAGGAGCGGTTAACAGTACTTTACTTGCACCTTTACTCTTAAGGTGAAGACCAAGACCATCTTCATCTTTCCAAATACCGGTATTATCCACAACAAGCGCATTATTGATGCCGTATTGTGTGTAATCTACTTGATCAGGTGAATTAGCGTAAATGATTTGAATATATGTACCATTAGCAATAATGGCGTTATTTTCTTCGTCTACTTCAACAGAGCCATTGAATGGCCCATGAACTGAGTCACGACGTAATAAACTAGCACGCTTTTCTAAATCACCTTTTTTACCGCCACGTAAGACGATTGCGCGTAAACAAAGTTTATTACTCTTACCCGTTTTTTCAATCATTAAGCGGGCTAATAGACGGCCGATACGTCCAAAACCGTATAATACAACATCTTTAGATTCTACATCGTCACCAAAGTTTAAGCCTTGCTCTAACTCTTTAGTCATGTAGGCTTGAATTTGAGAAGCATCAGCATTATCACGCCAGTAATTAATAGCTAACTTGCCAATATCCACTTTACAGTGCTTTACTGATAACTTGCTTAATGCTTCAACGAATGGAAAGCTTTCACGAAGGCGTAATTTTTCGCCAATATGACGACGAACTAGGCGATGCGCTTTAATAATTTCAATTGTAGATGCGTTTAAAAGTGGTTTACCATAAACTAAGACTTCAACGCCTTGATTACGATATAGTTTACCAAGTAAAGGCTGCATAGCCTCTGCCATTTCGAAACGTTCTTGCCAACTTTGTAGGTGTTTATCAGCGCTCATTAAAAAGATCCTTTATCTCACATTTCAGCGTAGGGTGCAGAAAGCATTGAGTAACAAAAAGAAAAGACCAATAGTCATTATTTTATAGGGTTATCCCCGTTTGGTCGGCGACATTGTAATGAAATTTACGCTTTTTCGCCAGTAAGAAATTTTTAGTAAACGTGTAATTTTATTAGAGAAAATCCACTTTTGGAGTCTGTTTTGAGTAAAAGTTTAGTAATAATTACATCATTTTCAATATTTGCTGCTTTATTAGGCTTATTTGGTTGTGATGTTGGCCGAAATAGTGGCAGCATTTGTAAAAATAATCCTGAACTTTGTGCTGATTTACACCGAGATAGTTGGTGTTTAGTAGAAAAAGGCGACTTAATTCGTAGTAGATACCAATTAAAGATAACCACTGAGCCTACTGGAAAACAACTATACGACCAATTAATAAAGCTTGAGTCTTATAGCAAGTGCATAGAATTAGCTGCTGGTGTTATCCATATACAAAACACCGACCGGACTTTAGATAGAGAAAGAGCATATGCTGTTAGCACACAAAATTTAATCCAGTTAAGAGAATATACCAAGGACAACCCAGACAATTACCTTGTGTATTATCGTTGGACAACGTTTAACGATATACCTTCACGTGATACGTTAATTAAAGCTGAGAAAAATGGTGAAATAACAGAACCATTTATACTTGCTCAGCTTGCGTCACATTATATTAAAACGGATATGAATAGAGCAAAGATGCTTTATTTACACCTATTGTCCCACGTTAAGCCTAAAACAATTGACCCTGATTGGTTACTCGCTCTCGCTACAATTTATCGTTGGGAGCAAAATGTTGATAATGAATACTTATTGACTAAGGCGAATACATTAATGAGTGACAACATTGCCTCACAAGAAAAATTATTAGCGCTTATAGCTAATGACAGTAACCGAGCGCAGCAATTAGATTTAGAAGCGATTGAGCTCGTTAGACTATTAAAAACAGCTCAGTTCGATACAAGTGAAATTAAATCAAAATTTGAATAAACAAAGACCACCTTGTTAGCTACACTGAGTACAATTAATTAACAGTTAACGCTGTATTACACTTTCAAAAAAATCGCCAACAGCAGCTTATTTCTGTAATTTGTAAATTAAATACAGATATTTTGCACTTTATTAGCGTTTTGAGGCTTTTTTACTTGACGAAAATCGTTAATTTGGTAATTTTACTACCATATGATTTACGTAACAGATTTATAATCACTTGAGGGATATGCAATGACTATCCGTGTAGCAATTAACGGCTATGGCCGTATCGGTAGAAATGTTTTACGTGCGCTTTATGAAAGCGAAAAGGATTACCCAATTGAAATCGTAGCTTTAAACGATTTGGGTGATGCTTCAATCAATGCTCACCTTACCAAATATGATTCAGTTCATGGTCGTTTCAACGCTAAAGTTGATCATGATGATGAAGCCATCTACGTTAATGGCGATAAAATCCTGACTTTTCAAGAACGAGACCCTTCTAAATTACCTTGGGCAGAATTAAACGTTGATGTTGTTTATGAATGTACTGGTATTTTCACATCTAAAGAAGCAGTACAACCGCATTTAACAGCTGGCGCTAAGAAAGTTATTATTTCTGCTCCAGGCAAGAATGTTGATGCAACTGTTGTTTACGGCGTAAACAATGAAGTGTTAACCAGTGATATGACTGTGATTTCAAATGCTTCATGTACAACCAACTGTTTAGCTCCTTTTGCGAAACCGTTGAATGACTCTGTTGGTATTGAATCTGGTTTAATGACTACTATTCATGCTTACACCAATGATCAACGCTTGTCAGATGTTTACCACACTGATTTACGTCGTGCTCGTGCAGCAGCAATGTCTATGATCCCAACGCAAACTGGGGCAGCAGCAGCTGTAGGTCTAGTGGTTCCTGAGCTTCAAGGTAAGTTTGACGGTTTAGCTGTACGTGTACCGACAGTTAACGTATCTCTTGTAGATCTAACTTTCCAAGCGTCTCGTGACACCACAGTTGAAGAAATTAACCAGATAGTGGCAGATGCAGCAAAAACTTCACCATTGAATGAAGCGCTTGCTATTAATGTTGAACCTTTAGTCTCTATCGATTTCAACCATAATGCATTTTCTTCTAACTTTGACGCGACTCAAACACGTGTTAATGGTCGACTTGTTAAAGTAATGGCCTGGTATGATAACGAATGGGGTTTCAGTAACCGCATGTTAGATAATACTGTTGCATTAATGACAGCTAAATAATTTGTTTTAATTTATAAAATTGAAACATGAAAAAGCCCTGCACTTGCAGGGCTTTTTGTTATTAGCTATCGATTTGATTAAGCGTTACCCTTCACTTTCATGTTTAAGGTTTTCGCAAAATTAAGCATTCTGTTTAATGGCACTAGTGCATCATCACGTAATGCATCATCAACGAACACTTCATGTTCAGTTTTATTTGTTGCTGTCAGTGACGCTTCAATAGCTTGTAAACCATTCATTGCCATCCAAGGACAATGAGCGCAGCTTTTACATGTAGCGCCATTACCACCAGTTGGTGCTTCAATGAGTGTTTTACCTGGTGCTGCTTGTTGCATTTTATAAAAAATGCCTCGGTCAGTCGCCACAATAAACTCTTGGTTGTCCATGTTTTGTGCAGCTTTAATTAGCTGACTCGTAGAGCCCACAGCATCCGCTAAAGCAACGACATTTGCCGGTGACTCAGGGTGAACCAAAATAGCAGCATCAGGATGCTGTATCTTAAGTTCCTTTAATGCTTTAGATTTGAATTCGTCATGAACAATACAATCGCCCTGCCACATCAACATATCAGCGCCAGTTTCTTTAGCAATGTAACTACCAAGATGACGGTCAGGTCCCCAAATAATCTTTTTACCTTCGCTATCCAAATGTTCAACAATCTCTAACGCGATACTAGAGGTTACTACCCAATCTGCACGGGCTTTTACTGCCGCTGAGGTGTTCGCATAAACAACTACGGTATGGTCTGGATGGGCATCACAAAATGCTGAAAACTTATCAATTGGGCAACCAATGTCTAAAGAACAAGTGGCTTCTAGCGTAGGCATCAAGACAGTTTTTTCAGGGCTTAAAATTTTAGAGGTTTCCCCCATAAACTTTACACCAGCAACAATCAGTTTCTTTGCTGGGTGATCACGGCCAAAGCGTGCCATTTCAAGGGAGTCAGAAACACAACCACCGGTTTCTTCAGCCAGAGCTTGAATTTCAGGATCTGTATAATAGTGTGCAACTAAAACAGCATCTTGGTCGATCAATAGCTGTTTTATTCTTGCTTTAGCTGCAGCTTTTTCAGCATGAGACAATAAAGCAGGTTTCGCAGGAAAAGGATACTCGATAGATTCGATATTCGGTGCCGAGGTGATCATTATGGTTCCGAGAAGTTACAACGTCCGGAGATTATACAAAATCAGTTAACAAAATTAAAGGACGCAATAGCGTCCTTTAATGAGTTAATTAGATTGCCATTATAGAATTAGCGCATTGCGAGTAACATTTCTTGTGGCTGCTCTAAGTACTGCTTCCAAAGATTACAGAAACGAGCAATGGTTCCACCATCGATTACACGATGATCGCCAGACCAACTGACTTGCATAATTTTACGCGCTTCTACCTCGCCATTGGCATTGAAACGAGGGAGTGTTTGTAATTTACCTAGGGCAACAATCGCAACTTCCGGTTTATTGATAATAGGCGTAGCAACCGTACCACCTAAAGCACCAATATTTGAAATTGATATTGTTCCACCTTTTAAATCAGCAGGACTTACACGGCCACTTCTAGCAGCAGTTGTGAGTCGTGTAATTTCAGCGGCAACTTCTAAAATAGTTTTACTTTGTACATCTTTAACATTCGGTACTAACAAACCCACTTTTGAATCAACAGCCATACCAATGTTATGACTTGTTTTATAGGTTAACTCAGTGCAATCAGGGTTGACTTGACTGTTTAATACTGGAAATTCATTAATGGCTAATGACATTGCTTTCATGAAGAAAGGCATCATAGTCAATTTAACTTCGTCAGTTGAATAACGTTGTTTCATCTCGGCGCGTAATGCAACTAAATCTGTTAAATCAAATTCTTCACAATATGTAAAATGAGGAATCGTAGAAACAGACTCAACCATCATCTTAGCCATGACAGCTTTAACACCTTTAATTGGCTCAACTCTGTCTGCATTTGTGGTTTGAATATTAGCTGATATTGCAGCGCTATTAGAAACGGTAGTCGTTTTAGAGGCTGAGGTTTGGTTTGCAGTGGAGCCATTAGCAAACGCTTCAACATCTTCTTTATACACACGACCATTTTTACCCGTACCTGGCACGTTAGCTATATTGATATCCAAACTTCTAGCTAAACGGCGTACTGCAGGACTTGCTAACGCTTTACCTTGAGCAACTGGTTCACTAGCAACGACTTCGCTAACGGCAGCTGAATGCGTGACTGTTTGAGCTGCTTCAACTTGAGTGCCTGTAGATTCAACCTCGATTGCGAATAACGGCTCATGAACTTTAGCTAATTGGCCTTTTCTGTAATGTAATTTTACAATCTTGCCATTTTTAATCGCTGGTATTTGAACTAAAGCTTTATCTGTCATCACATCAGCAATCGGCTGATCCTCTGTGACAATATCACCTTCAGCGACAAGCCATTCAACAAGTTCACATTCAACAATACCTTCACCGATATCAGGGAGTAAGAACTCTTCAACATCATGTATGGTAGTTTGACTTATTTGTTCAACATTTCTTGCAACTTCATTGCTGGTTTCTTCATTAGCTTCTGTTGCCGTTTCTTGAGTAGAAGGTGCACTAGATTCATCAGCAGTGTTAACACCTGTTGCCTCAAGTTCTACTGCATAAAGCGGCGCATGAACTTTTGCAATGTCACCCTTCGCATAATATAGCTTGGTAATGACGCCCGCATAAGGTGCAGGTATTTGAACTAAGGCTTTGTCTGTCATCACATCAGCAATTGGTTGATCTTCAACAACAACATCACCTTCTTTAACCATCCAATCTACAAGCTCACACTCTACGACGCCTTCACCAATATCAGGCAAAATAAAATCTTTAATCATATCTTGCTCCTAGAAATTGATTGAAGCTTTAATGGCTTCGTAAGTTTTCAGTTCATCTGGCATGTATTCTTTTTCCAGAATCAACGGATATGGTGTATCTAAGCCACATATACGGCTTATAGGTGACTCTAAATGTAAGAAACACTCTTCTTGAATTGTCGCTGCGATTTCACCGGCAAAACCACCTGTTAAAGGTGCTTCATGGTTAATGAGCAAACGACCTGTTTTCTTGACAGATGCAGCAACGGTATCAATATCCCAAGGTGACAAGGTTCTTAAATCGACAATTTCACAAGAAATGCCGTCCTTTTCAGCCATTTTTGCCGCTTTTTCAAGAATTTCCATCTGAGCGCCCCAACCAAGTAAGGTAATATCCGTACCCGTTTTAACGACATCAGCTTTACCAAGCTCAATTACGAAGTCACCGGCAGGGACTTCACCAACAGATGCACGGTACAATCTTTTTGGTTCAAAGAAAATGACCGGATTGGGATCGCGAATTGAAGCTAATAACAAACCTTTAGCTTGTTCTGGGTTACGTGGAATGACCACTTTTAAACCAGGGGTTTGGGTAAAATACGCTTCTGGCGATTGCGAGTGATAATGACCACCTGCAATACCACCGCCGTACGGGGTTCTAAAAGTTAACCCACCAACGTTAAACTGGTTACCACTGCGGTATCTGAACTTTGCTGTTTCATTCACTATTTGATCGAATGCAGGAAAAATATAATCAGCAAATTGAATTTCAGCAACGGCCGTCATACCATTTGATGCCAAGCCATTAGCAAAACCTGCAATGCCTTGCTCAGTTAACGGAGTATTAAAACAACGATCTCTGCCAAACTTTTCTTGTAATCCAGATGTTGCACGGAAAACACCACCAAAATGACCCACATCTTCGCCAAACACAACCATTCGTTCATCAGCAGTCATTGCAATTGCCAATGCATCATTGATGGCGTGTAACATATTCATTTCAGCCACAATTAAATTCTCCCTGCGCTTTTAGGATACGACTTTGGATATTTCTTAATATGTTGTTTGAGCTCTGCAAGCTGCTTTTCTAAAACAGGTGTAGGCTTATCCAGTACGTCTGTAATCAAACCATCTATGTGTGGTAAAGGCACTTTTTCAGCCACTTTAACGGCGCTAAGTACTTCCTCACGATATTTCTCATAACGTGCTGCATCATCAGCTTCATTAAGCCAATCTTTATTGATCATCCAAAGCTTGAAGCGTTTAACTGGGTCATGTTGTTCCCATTTCGCTTCTTCTTCTTTCGAACGATAACCAGAAGGATCATCCGATGATGAATGCGCACCTAAGCGATAAGTCATTGCTTCGATTAATACAGGTGCATTGTGTTCAAGCGCGTGCGCGCGAGCTTGTTGAGTTGCAGCGAGCACAGCTAACATGTCATTACCATCAACACGAATGGTATGCATACCGTAACCGACACCACGACTAGCAATGCCATTACCAGCAAACTGTTCTTCAGTAGGCGTTGAAATGGCATAACCGTTATTACGACAGAAAAATATCGTTGGAGATTTTAACACTGCAGCCATATTCAAACCTGCATGAAAGTCCCCTTCTGATGCTGCGCCTTCACCAAAGTAACAAATGGCTACGTTACGTTTACCTTGTAATTTAAAAGCATGTGCAACGCCAGTTGCCTGCGGAATTTGTGTTGCAAGTGGAGATGAAATCGTTTGGTAATTTAGCTCGTTACTACCGTAATGAATCGGCATTTGACGGCCTTTACCTAAATCTTTTTCATTACTGAACATCTGATTCATAAATTGTTCAGTAGTAAAACCACGGTATCGTAATGAGGCATGTTCGCGATACTGAGCAAGAATTACATCGCCATCATCTAACGCGGCTGTACTACCGATAATTGATGCTTCCTCACCAGTACATGTCATATAAAAACTGATACGACCTTGTCTTTGCGCACTTAGCATACGTTCATCTAATACTCGGGTAAAAACACAAGTATCATGAATTCGCTCAGCGAGTGCTTTATCTATCACTGGCATGACGGCATTTTCGTATGTCGTACCATCAGCTTGAAGAATTTTTAAAATAGGAATGTGCAATGAAGCTTTGTCTAAGAAGCTGACACGATGCACTGTTTCATTATTCAGTGGTGCGTTGCTCATATTGTGCTCTTATTATGTGAGGCCTTATAAAATAAAGCTTAATTTATACTATGCGAACGAACATTACGTTAACGTAAACTAGCGATCAACTAATGTTCATTCCATCTAGTGAATAACTTCTCATTTAATTTGTATATCTAGCTTTACAAATTACTGAATATCTTCGTTAGGAGCTGGTATTAAGCATAATACCGTGCGCTGACCAACAGGTACATTTTCATTTGGAAAAACGATAGCTTCATACGGATATTCAATTAAAATTTCTTTTCCGCCTTCAGTTGCTAATACTTCACCTTGCTTAAAGCCGGTAAAATTAACCGTGACTTTTGGAAATGCGAATGTAAAATCGTCGAAGTGCTTGTTTACTGAACGAGACACTTTATACAAGTTAAGCTGGTCGCTGTTAAATTCAGCAACTGATACTTGCTGCTTGGTTATCAAGTGATTTAGCATTTTGCGCGTATTAGCAAACTTACTCATTTCATTTTGACCAAACGGCATCACCTTTCCAAGCTCAACGGTGAAAGCGTCGGCTTTAAATTGTTCTGACGAATAATAGCTAAATGTCGTTGTCGGTTCGTGATGAAATAAAATGGTGTCCACATCGCAACCAGCAAGAAACATAATTTGTTCAGCACTAAAACTACGTCCTGGTCGATAAGGATATATCGCAAATTTTTCGTGTTTTGAAGGCTTAATCGCTGTGTGCAAGTCATAATGAATACGTTGTGATACGTGATTATCGAGGAAAAAATCGCTTACATAACCCTCCAATGCTTTAGCGCGAACTCTTTCCTTGTTGCAAAGCCCTTCACCTTTTGAATGCGCGCCGCTAAATAACCTGTTCATGTTTTCTTCTACAAAACGGGTTTCAGTTAAAATGGAATCTGGGTTGCCAATTAAAAATAATACTCTGTGTTCTGTCTGTATTTGTTCATTAAGTAACGCTTGGATTAAGTCATTGCAAATTTCAATAGGCGCAGTTTCGTTCCCATGAATGGCACACGATAAAACAATATCCTTAGTAGAACCTGTTGCAGGAGTAAAGCTGATGACACCGTTATCATGTATTTTGACTATTGTTTGATTAGATAAGGTGAAACTGTGTGAGGTAATGACTTTATCGATGTTAGCTAAAGTGAACGCTAAAAAATCTTTTTCTTCCATTAATTGTTGAAACACGAAGACTCCTTGAAAAACGGTAAAACGAAATTGGTTTCAATAACAGATGTTGATTCTAACACAACAAGTGGAAGCTGACGTTAAGGTACAATTAACATAGTGTAAAACTTTACTTGCATTCTCATTCAGAATAAATATAATTTTAGCCATCTAGACTTCTTTATGGATGTGAGTATGACTTTAGCAACATTTGGTGCAGGCTGTTTTTGGGGTGTTGAATATTTTTTCAAGCAAGTAGATGGTGTTACCAATGCACAATGCGGCTATATGGGCGGAAGAGATCAATTTCAAAGTTATGAAGAAGTCAAAACAGGCACAACAGGTCATGCTGAAGTCGTTCAAGTAGAGTTTGATGAATCAATTGTTTCATACCAAGAACTTTTGGAAGTGTTCTGGCAAAATCACAACCCAACCACTCTGAATAGACAAGGTGGCGATATTGGTAATCAGTATCGCAGTGCTGTATTTTTTCATGGTAAAATTCAAAAAGACGCTGCTGAAAAATCCAAACTTGATCTAGCACGCAGTGGTAAATGGGGAACTAAGCATATTGTAACTGAAATTGTCCCAATTCAGCAGTTCCACCCTGCAGAAGAATATCATCAAAATTACCTAGAGAAGAATGAGTTACCAAGCTGTCATATTAGTTATTAGTTTATGAAATGACTTAAGGCACTTGTATTGGTGCCTTTTTTATACAAAAGCGATTAATACAATCTATATCTTAGACAGTTCTGCACTTTACCCCATCCGTTAAATTCCCTACAATCCATGCAAATTGCTTAAGGCATGAATACGGAGAAATACAAAAATGAGTCAAGCTCGTCATATTAACCTACTTATCTTAGGTTCAGGTCCTGCTGGTTATACTGCTGCAGTTTATGCCGCTCGTGCGAATTTAAAACCAGTCATGATCACTGGTATGCAGCAAGGCGGTCAATTGACCACAACAACAGAAGTTGAAAACTGGCCAGGTGATGCTGAAGGTTTAACCGGTCCTGCTTTAATGGAAAGAATGCAACAGCACGCAGAAAAATTTGAAACTGAAATCATTTTTGATCACATCAATGAAGTCGATTTTAGTGAGCGCCCTTTTAAATTAAAAGGTGACAACGGCGAATTTACTTGTGATGCACTAATTATCGCAACTGGAGCCTCTGCTAAATATTTAGGTTTGCCTTCTGAAGAAGCATTTATGGGGCGTGGTGTGTCTGCATGCGCAACTTGTGACGGTTTCTTTTATCGTAATCAGAAAGTAGCCGTTGTTGGCGGCGGTAATACCGCTGTTGAAGAAGCACTTTACTTAAGTAACATCGCATCAGAAGTTCATTTAATTCATCGCCGTGACACTTTCCGCTCAGAAAAGATTCTAATTAATCGACTGATGGACAAAGTGGCAAACGGAAATATTATCCTTCACTTAGATCAAACGCTTGATGAAGTAACTGGTGATAATATGGGCGTTACTGGTTTGAATATGAAGAGCACTAAAGACGGGTCTATTTCGTCTCTAGAAGTTGCAGGTGTATTCATTGCAATTGGTCATAGCCCTAATACTGGTATTTTTAATGATCAACTGAACATGAATCACGGCTACATTACGGTTAATAGTGGTTTACAAGGTAATGCAACACAAACCAGCATTGAAGGTATTTATGCCTGTGGTGATGTTATGGATCAACATTACCGTCAAGCAATTACATCAGCAGGTTCAGGTTGTATGGCGGCTTTAGATGCTGAACGATTCCTTGATGCTCAGTAATCAATAAGCGCGTTATGTATTAAGATAAAGCCAGCGAATGCTGGCTTTTTTATTGTGTCGAATCCATTGAATATAAAACTACATCTATTTCGCCATCAACATCTGGGTGCACAATTGTCTTTTGGTATGTCATACCTAATTTAACCATTATGTTTATTGAAGCGCTATTGTGTTTATCAGCGATAGCGGAAAACTTTTTCACATTTTGTTGATGAGAGACAATGTGTTTAATGACCGCTATGGCACTTTCGGTTGCAACTCCTTTACCCCAAGTTTCTTGTTTAAATCGCCAACCAATTTCGATATTGCTAAACTCAGGCGACTCTGTAAAAAAGCCCATTGGTCTAATCAAAATCCAACCTGCAAATTGTTTATCATTTAAAAATACTTTCCAAAGCCCCCAATCTTTAGCAGGGTTAAGGTAACTGGCTAAGCGTGGAATAAAAACCTCATCAATTTCTTGTTGAGTTGTTTTTTTACCGCCATTGATATATTTCATCACAACAGGGTTTTGATCCAATTCAAATAATAAATCCGCATCATTAAGTGTCATAAGTGAGATAGTAAGGCGTTCTGTAGTAATTACAGTCATCGTGGTATTCCGTTAATAATGATTGTTTAAGGCTAACAATAAGATACCGTAAATTATAGGCATAAAAAAAGGAACCCGAAGGCTCCTTTTTTAAAGCATTTTAACTAATTACTTAGCTAAAGCTTCTTTTGCTTTTTCAACTAAAGTTGTGAATACAACTTTATCGAATACAGCGATGTCAGCCAAAATCTTACGATCGATTTCGATTGATGCTTTTTTAAGGCCGTTAATGAAACGACTATAAGAAAGACCATTTTGACGAGAAGCCGCATTGATACGTGCAATCCAAAGTTGACGGAATTGACGTTTCTTTTGACGACGGTCACGGTAAGCATATTGACCAGCTTTAGTTACTGCTTGAACAGCAACACGGTAAGTACGTGAGCGAGCTCCGTAATAACCTTTGGCTAATTTAAGTACTTTCTTGTGACGAGCACGAGCGGTTACACCACGCTTAACTCTAGGCATTGTTCATATCTCCTTTAATTAAGCGTATGGTAGTTGACGTGCGATTGCTGGCACATCAGACTTTGCAACTAAACATTTAGCACGTAAGTGACGTTTACGCTTAGTGCTCTTCTTTGTCAAAATATGACGTAAGTGTGCTTGTTTACGCTTGAAACCATTAGCGGTTTTTCTGAAGCGCTTTTGAACACCCTTATCTGTTTTCATTTTAGGCATTGCTAAAACTCCGCATTGGGACATTAATAAAACGTAAGGCGAGCAAAATCCTCAAAAGGACTTTGCTACTTTTTAGTGGGTTGCCCTACTATTTCTTTTTAGGTGCGAGGACCATAACTGCTTGTCGACCTTCCATTTTCGGGAAAGATTCAACAACAGCATATGTTTCCAAATCTGCTTTGATACGGTTCAAAAGATCCATACCTAAGCTTTGGTGTGCCATTTCGCGACCACGGAAACGCAGCGTAATCTTCGCTTTGTCCCCATCTTCAAGAAAACGAATCAGGTTGCGTAGTTTTACCTGATAGTCGTTTTCATCAGTGCCAGGACGGAATTTTATTTCCTTCAGCTGGACCTGTTTCTGCTTCTTTTTTTGTTCCTTTTGGGCTTTAGCCTTATCAAAAAGGAACTTACCGTAGTCCATTATGCGACAGACAGGTGGCTCAGCATTAGGACTGATTTCAACCAGGTCTACACCTGCTTCATCAGCTAATTCCTGTGCCTGTGAAATACTAACGATTCCAACTGCCTCACCATCAATATCCGATAAACGAACTTCTGGTACGCCAGTGATTTCATCGTTAATACGATTAGGGGCTGGCTGTCGCCCTGCTGCTCTCTTGATCTTTATGACCTATTCCTCCAACAATAATAGACTACGGATAGAAATTTGTTCTTGTATCTTGGCATTGAAATCATTGATTTTCATTTTGCCTAAATCGATACCATCACGTGTTCTGACCGCAACTTCCTTATTTTCCATTTCTTGATCGCCGACGACCAATAAATAAGGTACACGCTTTAACGTATGTTCACGTATTTTAAAGCCTATTTTCTCATTCCTCAAGTCTTTAGATGCACGAATGCCACTTTCTTTGAAAGATTTAACAATTTCGTCAACATAATCAGACTGTTTGTCTGTAATATTCATAACAATTACTTGCACAGGTGCAAGCCATGTTGGGAATTTACCTGCGTATTCTTCAATTAGAATACCTAAGAAACGTTCAAGAGACCCTAAAATAGCTCTATGGATCATAACTGGCGTTTGACGCGTGTTGTCTTCAGCAACATAAGTTGCCCCAAGACGAGATGGTAATGCGTAATCTAATTGCACAGTACCACACTGCCATGCACGGTCTAAACAGTCATGAAGTGTAAATTCGATTTTTGGACCATAGAAGGCACCTTCACCTGGCAAAATCTCGAATTCAATTTCGTTAGCAACAAGTGCTTGCTTTAATGCTTCTTCAGCTCTATCCCACATATCGTCATCACCAATTCGTTTTTCAGGACGAGTTGATAATTTAACGACTATATTGCTAAAGCCGAAACTGCCGTAAGTGTCGTATACCATTTGGATACATTCACTCACTTGTTCTTGAACTTGTGCGTCAGTACAGAATACGTGGGCATCATCTTGGGTGAATCCACGAACACGCATTAGTCCATGTAATGATCCTGATGGCTCATTACGATGACAACAACCAAACTCTGCCATTTTAAGTGGTAAATCACGGTATGATTTAAGACCTTGGTTAAAGATCTGAACATGACCAGGACAATTCATAGGTTTAATTGCATATTCACGGTTTTCACTGTTAGTAGTGAACATCGCATCTGCATACTTATCCCAATGGCCTGAACGTTCCCATAAGTTACGATCCATCATTAATGGACCTTTAACTTCTTGGTAAGTGTATTGACCTAGTTTTTGTCGAATGAACTTCTCTAACTCTAGGTACAAACTCCAACCATCGTTATGCCAGAATACCATTCCTGGCGCTTCTTCTTGCATATGGTAAAGATCTAGCTGTTTACCAATTTTACGGTGGTCACGTTTTGCCGCTTCTTCAAGACGGTTTAAATGTACTTTTAATGCTTTTTTATCAGCCCATGCTGTTCCGTATACACGTTGCAGCATCTTATTATCTGAATTACCACGCCAGTATGCACCAGCAACACTCATTAACTTAAAGTGTTGGCAGAATTTCATATTAGGTACGTGTGGGCCACGACACATATCAACATATTCTTCATGGTGATATAAAGCCGGTGTTGCATCTTTACTGATGTTTTCATCTAAGATGGCGAGTTTGTACTCTTCACCACGTGATTCGAAAGTATCACGGGCTTCTTGCCAAGAAACAACGTTCTTAACAACACTATAATTTGTCTTTGCTAACGCAGTCATGCGTTTCTCAAGAGCATCAATATCTTCTTGAGTTAATTTATGGTCTAAATCGATGTCATAGTAAAAACCATTGTCGATAACAGGACCAATAGCCATTTTTGTTTCTGGCCACATTTGCTTAATTGCATGACCAAGTAAATGTGCACAAGAATGGCGAAGGATTTCAACACCCTCTTCATCTTTAGCCTTAATGATTGAAAGCTCTGAATCTGTGGTTATTAAGTCACAAGCATCAACTAACTCGCCGTTTACACGACCAGCAATACATGCTTTAGCTAAACCAGGACCGATGTCTGCAGCGACATCTAACGTTGAAACAGAATCTGCAAACTCGCGTTTGCTGCCATCAGGCAATGTAATAATTGGCATTAAATTTCCTTATCCAGTGGTGACCCACACGTAGGGCCACTTGGTAATAAATAATAAATAAAAGAAATGCCACCGAACTACAGACATTACAGGAGCCTGAGCTGATAGTGGCATGAAGTTGCATTGTATGTGAAAAGCACTTTTGCAAGCAAGTGATGCGCTAGTGTTAATCTACAATATTGACACTTTTTCTGTTATTTAAGGTATTGATTAAAATATTCCTTCTTAAATGGAATTAAATTGACTGAAGCTTTAGTTATTAAAGTCAATTGACATTGACTAGAGTCAACTATAATTACTGACGAAAGAAACGGATTTATCAGATACACACTTATTCAAGTCATCAAGGAGTTTGTATGAATTTAGTGAGTAAAATAATTAGCTGTCCACACTGCGGACATAACCAACATGTGCATATCGACACCAGTTTAGGGGATCAGGAATATTATGATGATTGCCGTATTTGCTGTAATTCAATCCACATGCGACTACAAGTGAATGATTCTAATCGAACAATTCAACTCTTTATAGATTCTGACGATGAACAGCTTTATTAATAATTAAAGCTATTCATCCTAATGTCTTGGGTTAAGTGTTATTTGATTAGATTGGCTAGGTCGATATTCGTTAATGCTTTTTTGGCAAGAATACGCTCAACAGTATCGACTATTACTTGTGTTTGGCTGTCAATTTCGATGTTAATTTTATCACCAATGATACAGTCACTTAAATTAGTCAATTTAAGTGTTTCAGGAATAAGGTGCAGTTTAAAATGATTATTCTCTAATTCTCCAACGGTTAAACTGCAACCATTAACACCCACAAAGCCTTTATAAAAAATATAATCCATCCACTTTTCAGGAACACTTAGGGTGAGATTATAATGTGAGTCTGTTTTACTTACTTCGGTTATGGTTGCCATAGCATGAATATGGCCAGATAAAATGTGACCGCCTATCTCTTTTCCGAAGGTTAACGACCGCTCTATATTAACTTTGCTACCTGGCTTAACAAAATTTAGGTTTGTAACCTGTAACGTCTCTTCCATTACATCAAAATAAACTCTATCATTCTCGAGTTTAGTGACAGTTAAACATACGCCATTATTTGCAACACTCGCACCGGTTTCTAAACCTTGTTGCAGCTCTTCTGGAATTTTGACTTCAAACGTTTTTAAACCGCTTTGCTCTTTAATCGAAACCACATCACATGTGGCTTGCACGATACCAGTAAACATATTTTCACTCGTTAGTTAAAAGGTTTTCTAATGAATCACACAGGCTTTCAGGCCAAAAAATTAATACAACTGGCATTGCCAGTATTAATTGCACAAGTTACCCAAACAATGATGGGGTTTATCGATACTGTAATGGCTGGCAGAGTCAGTGCTGTCGATATGGCTGCTGTCGCAATTGGAACCAGTTTATGGTTACCAGCATTACTTTTTGTACAAGGTCTTATTCTCGCATTTACACCTGTATTTGCCCACCACCATGGTGCGAATAACCCGAAAGCAATACAGCCATTAATGTCGCAAGCTTTTTATATTGCCATAATCGGTACTATAGGTGTTTTGCTGTTCCTCTCATTTTCTAAAACCATTTTTACAATGATGGAGCTGGATCCTGAATTAGCAGATTTAAGTGCAGGATACCTACATGGTTTTATGTGGGGTGTACCTGCGTTCATCTTTTATCAAATTTTAAGAGGTTGTTCTGAAGGCATATCCTATACATTACCTACCATGGTGATTGGTTTTGTGGGTTTAGCTGTCAACATACCCGCTAACTATATATTTATATATGGACACTTTGGCGTTCCAGCCATGGGCGGCGCAGGTTGTGGTATTGCAACAGCTTTAGTGTTCTGGGCAATGCTCATTGCTATGATGATTTACATGCAGTTTCATCAAAAGTTTAAACAAATCGCGCCTTTTAGTACATTGAACAAGCCAAACTGGAAAACCATTTGGGAAATGACTCAACATGGTATGCCGATTGCGATGGCATTGTTTTTTGAAGTTAGCTTATTTGCAGTAATTGCCCTTCTGTTAGCCCCTTTAGGCGCAACAGTGGTAGCAGGTCATCAAATTGCACTTAACTTTTCTTCTATCGTATTTATGTTGCCATTATCAATAGGTATTGCCGTTTCAATTCGCGTGGGCTACTACCTTGGTCAAGATAAGCTTGAGATCAGTAACTTGGTAACAAAAATTGGCCTATTTATCGCGTTTTCATTAGCCGTATTCACTGCAGTAATTACCGTCTTGTTCAAAACCCAAATTGCGCTGCTTTATAATAATAATCCTGAGGTTGTCGCCTTAGCAGGTAGTTTAATGTTCTTAGCTGCCTTGTATCAGTTGTCTGACTCTATTCAAGTCGTCGCAGCGGGGGCATTAAGAGGATATAAAGATACTCAAAGTGCGTTCTATATTACCTTGGTTTCCTATTGGGCTATAGGAATGACATTAGGCTATACCTTGGCAAGAACAGATTTGATTGTCCCTGCGATGGGCGCTCATGGTTTCTGGATTGGCTTAATCGCAGGATTAACCAGTGCTGCAATCCTTTTTGCCATAAGACTGCGATACATACAAACTTCAGGAAAATTAAAAGCGGTTATCTCTGATCACAGCTGATAAAGGTTAAGAGATAAAAACCAATAAATTAATTTTCAGCATATAAGCTACGAATATTTAAGCTTATATGCTGTTATTAAGTTCAATGTGAACAGCAAATCACCACTCGAACACTTTTTTAGTTTTTTTACTTGCATCAGTCTCTGTATACCGTAATATATCGCTCGTTCCAAAGATTACATAAATTTGTTTTCTTGAAACGATACAACTGTAGCTCAGCTGGTTAGAGCACCACCTTGACATGGTGGGGGTCGGTGGTTCGAATCCACTCAGTTGTACCATTTCTTGTTTTAATTCAATTCCTTATCTAGTTTTAAATTACTTAATTCTGTGCCCAAACAAAATTCACAAACTTCTATCTTAAAAATTTAAACAGACACAACGTTTCAATAACTCAATAAGTAAATATGTGAATACGCTGGTAAAAATCATAGTTAACATTATTTGTGCCCAAACTTGTGCCCACGTGCCCAAGGCTGTTTTTGATGTAATTTATACTGACCCCTACCCTGTTAATTTTAAATCCTTCAAAGTGTACATCTTTTTAGCTCAGGCTGGTTTTACATCCCTTACATGTCTGAGTAAATAATTTTACTTATTAAGATTAACTCTGCTGAGCACATATACAACAACGCATAAATGGCAATAAAAACTTTTGTTAGGATTGTCTAAAGGTTTGGAAAACAATCCCAGCTTTCTTAATCGTTTAATGCAATGGAATATTTAACACAGTTAAATTTCAATTTGTCGTAATCTAGACACATATTGGGCTGCTTGTGAAAAAAATACGATTGACTAGGAATGGTGTATTAAGTCTTCATTATGATAATTCTAATGAACATAGGGCAGACGTAAGGCTGACTCAACAGTTTAGGAGATTCATTTGGCATGGCTTTCAGGATTGTGAAACCATAGATTTCTTCCATTGGTGACAATGAGTTTATCGGTAATGTATTTCTTGAATAAAAATACAATCGAACATTTTGAGGTGAGATTAATTTATTTCCATGATTTTATTAATTTACGATAAACGTATTTCCAGCACGCTGATCCAGTCAAAATCGATAAATATCTACTAAACTTAAACTCGGAATGATATGTATATCCAACTCACCTTTCTTAGAACAGGTTTTTCTTTCCAGTTCTATCTTTACAATGAAACACGTGTTCTTACGAACTTACGATTAAGTCTAAGGTTTTAGTTAGTTACCATAGGCGAACTCTTGACCACAGGACATTAACTACTTATATGTTGCAATAATAATGATCATAAAAATTTTGCATGTAACGATAAGTAAAAACAATTGACTGCCTATTTAGGCATATTAAACATACACTTAATCAACAAGATTACGTTATAGGTTTTACATGCTCAATGATGTCTTCAACTCTACAGTCAAAATAAATACACAAAGCATCAAGTGTGCGTGTTGTTGTTGAATAATTACTGTTAGAAGACATTTTAGAAATAGCAGCCTTGTTAACACCTGCAGCGCTGGCAACTTCATCCAGTGTGATTTTACGTTTTTCTATTGATGCTTTTGCCGCTATTAATTCTTTTAGGTTATATTTAATCATTTCATTATATCTAAATATTATAAAAAGTATCCTTGAAAGAAACTTTAAATAAGGTTAAATTAGTTTAAAGTTTCTTGTGAGGATACGCCAATGAGTTTACAGCCAAAAACACTGCTTACAGCTAAAGAGCTTTCACCACTCATAAAGTTCAATCCAGATTACATCAACAGTAAATTGAAGGACAAGGTTTTTTTTGAAGGAGTTCATTACATTAGGCCGTTTGGGTCACGAAAGATTTTTTATGTGTGGGAACAGATAGAAAAAGAGTTGTATCAACCTACCAGATACCAAAGCCAAAAGTTCATTATTCCTATGGCTAAGGGAGGAATTTGTCATGGCTAGTATCAGATCCCGTAATCAGAAGCTATTTTTTGATTTTTACTATCAAGGTATTCGATGTCGTGAACAGACGTTATTGAATGATACCAAGCTCAACCGTAGTCGGTTAGAAAGTGTGTTACGCAATATTGAAGCGCAAATCCGATTAGATCGATTTGTGTACTCAGACATCTTTCCTGATAGTAAACGTTGTGAGGATTTTAAAAAATATGATGAACAAATTAAGTTTGTCAAAGAAAGCGAACCAGAACTGACAGAGCAGTTACTGTTAAACATTCCTACTTTTAGTCAATTCGCTGACGAATGGCTAGTCGAAAATAAAGTTCAATGGAAGCTAAGTCACAGTAAAAATGTATCTATGATATTTGAGCGATATTTAATACCTGCATTTGGTGCATATACCATGGACCAAATTACCAGAGCTCAAATTATCAAGTACCGCGCGAGTATTATTGAACCGAAACGGAAAACAAAACATTCAAAAAAGCTTAGCAATGACTGGATAAATCATGTAATGACTCCATTACGTGGGATCCTGAATGAAGCAGCTTTGCGCTTTGACTTCCCTACTCCGTTTATCAATATCAAACCGTTAAAAATTAATAAAACAGCCATTGAACCGTTTTCACTGGCTGAAGTTCAGCTATTTTTGTCGAGAGTACGTGAAGATTTTAGCGATTATTATACTGTGAGATTTTTCACTGCTATGAGAACGGCTGAAATTGATGGGCTTAAATGGCAGTATGTAAATTTAGACCGAAACGAAATTTTGATCCAGGAAACACTGGTTGACGGAAATGTTGAGACGCCAAAAACAACAGCATCATATAGAAGCATCCAACTATCACAACCTGTAGTTACAGCATTAAAAAGACAGCGCAATGTGACTGGCAATAAAGATTATGTATTTTGCAATGCAAATGGTAATCCACTAGATCACCGCAATGTTACCAAGCGCATTTGGTACCCTTCGTTGGATGAAATGCGTTTGAAAAGAAGACGTCCATATCAGACAAGGCACACTTGTGCGACGTTATGGCTTGCCGCTGGAGAGAACCCCGAGTGGATTGCCAAACAGATGGGTCATAGCACGACCAAAATGTTGTTCGAAGTTTATAGTCGTTATGTCCCTAATGCGACTAGACAAGATGGAAGTGCCTTTGATCGACTTATTGAACAAGTAAATTTTCATACAGCATCGGAAAATATTTATGAATAAATCAATATTTTCTTGGGTAAAAAATATAAAGTGTGGCGCACACCGTCCGACAACAAGCTGTGAATTTATTTCATCCGGAAATGTAATAAGTGCAATTATCACTGTAGAAATTGCAAGAAACTGTCAGTTTTCACATGGTTTAGCAAAGAGAAGAATAACATATGACTATCATGGACATATTGTTATTTGTGCAATCAAACCAGTAAACATTCAATGCACTTAAGATCAAAACTCAAATATAGTGAATTTTTCTCATGATAAAAATGAAGAATTAGTTGGTCGTTTCTTGCCACTGCACAGTTATATGTTGGAAATTTTGAATGTTGACCTTGCGATTTTAACTAAAAGAGAGAAAAGTTAACGCCGTTTTATTACGTTAACTTTTCCAAAGGAGTGATAAATAATTTAACTAGATTGAAGTAACCCCTATTAAAGAGTACCAATTAACGAATTACGATTTAAATCTTGAATCGACTTCGCCCCCGTCAATGTCATGGCAACGCGCATTTCTTTTTCATAAAGGTCGAGTATATTTTCAACGCCACATTGCCCTTGTGCAGCTAATGCATAGATATATGAACGACCTAACATCGCACAATCCGCCCCTAGCGCTAACATTCTAACTACATCAAGTCCTGAACGAATACCTGAATCAACAAACAGCTTTATATCTCCTTTTACTGCATCTGCTATTTTAGGTAATGCTTTTGCTGAAGATAATACTCCATCTAATTGTCGGCCACCGTGGTTGGAAACAACAATACCGTCAGCACCAAATTTTACGGCGTCTTTAGCGTCTTCAACATCTAATATCCCTTTAATAACCATAGGGCCATCCCAAAAGTCTCGAATCCATTCTAAATCTTTCCATGAAATAGATGGGTCAAAGTTATCACCTAACCAACCAATATAATCTTCAAGGTTTGTTGGTTCACCACGATAAGCGGAGACATTACCTAAATCATGAGGCTTACCAAATAAACCAACATCAAATGCCCATTTAGGGTGGCGCATCGCTTGAAAAATTCGACGAGACGAGGCAAATGAACCACTCATACCTGAGTGCATATCACGGTACCTTGCTCCAGGAACAGGCATATCAACAGTAAAGATTAACGTTTTAACCCCAGCTGCTTTTGCACGTTCTAACACGTTTTTCATAAAGCCACGATCTTTAAGCACGTACAATTGAAACCACATTGGCCGCTCAATAGCAGGGGCCACTTCTTCTATAGGACATACCGAAACAGTCGACATGGTAAAAGGAATACCTTTGTTTTCAGCGGCTTTTGCGGCTTGAACTTCTCCACGTCTAGCATACATCCCTGTTAATCCTACAGGTGAAAGTGAAATAGGCAGGCTCAGCTTTTCACCGAAAATTTCAGTCGATAAGTCTAGGTCAGACATATCATTCAACACGCGCTGCTTTAAGGCTACACCTGCTAAATCATTAATATTATCTCGAAGCGTGTGCTCACCATAAGAGCCTCCATCGATGTAATGAAACAAAAATGGTGGCAATATTTTTTTAGCTGCAGCGCGGTAATCGTTTGGGGAAGAAATAATCATATTGTCACCAATCCTATTGCATATTTAAGCTTTGTAGCGCTCAACCGTTTGTTGTTGTTCACCTAAACCTGAGATACCTAAACGCATGACATCACCTTCTTTAAGGTATTTAGGTGGTGTGAAGCCTAAACCTACACCTGGAGGTGTTCCTGTGCTGATGATATCCCCTGGTTGTAAACTCATAAACTGGCTAATATACGACACTAAGAAAGGCACTTTGTACACCATAGTACGAGTATTACCATCTTGAACACGCTCACCGTTTAGCTCTAACCAAATATCTAATTCGTTAGAATCTTTTACTTCATCAGTGGTCACTAAATAAGGGCCGATTGGACCAAACGTGTCACAACCTTTGCCCTTACACCACTGGCCTTCTTTTTCTATTTGAAATTCACGCTCAGATAAATCATTAATTACACAGTAACCCGCAATATACTCAACAGCATCAGCTTCAGAAACGTACTTAGCTTCTTTACCTATTACTACACCTAGCTCAACTTCCCAGTCGGACTTTTCCGATTTAGGTGGAATAACTACTGCGTCATTTGGACCAATAATCGATGACGTTGCTTTCATAAACAACACAGGCTCAGAAGGGACTTCCATGCCAGACTCTGCCGCATGGTCTGCGTAATTTAAACCAACGCAAATAAACTTCCCTACTTTTGAAACAGCAGGACCAACTCGAATGCTTCTATCAATGGCAGGTAAAGTACTTAAGTCCAATTTAGCGATAGCTTTAACTGAATCATCAGCAAATAAGTTGCCGTCAATATCGCTAACATGTGCAGATAAATCACGAATAACACCATCATTATCTAAAATTGCAGGAACTTCTTGTCCTGGCTTTCCAACTCTCATTAACTTCATTTTTATTTCCTAATACTTAAATTAACTTTGAACTTGTTAACGCTTATTATTAAAGCGTAAAAATACTTTCCATTTGCAACCACTTCTCATCACCTTTTGCCCAAGGCAGTTGTTGCTGGAATTGCCACATAACCTGCTCCCACTCGACAACTTTAGGGTTGCTTAAATCTGCTGCTTGCTTTGCCTCAAATGAGAAATTGTTATTAACGTCCATGATCATAAACAAACGATTACCGACTAAATAAATGTCGAGGGCTTCAATACCAGCGCCTTTTATACTCTGGATTATCTCTGGCCATACACCACCAGGTAAATGATACCGTTTATATTCTTCAATAAGTTTTGGATTATTTTTAAGGTCTAAAGCAAAACAATGTCTTGTTGTCATAGTACTAGCCTATTGAGGTAAGTGTTTCTGTGAACGCCTTCCATAAATGGCAATCACTACAAAACAAATTAACGGTAAAACAAACGAAGCTTTAGTCGCAGAAAAACCATCAAAAACCATTTTCATATCAATAATTGATGCTTGTGCCATGGGTAAAAACGTTCCACCTACAATCGCCATAATAAGTCCTGCTGCGCCTAATTTTGCATCATCACCTGTACCCGATAATGCAATACCATAAATTGTTGGAAACATTAACGACATGCAAGCCGAGATACCCACTAACGCATAAATACCAGCAACGCCTGATAAAAAGATAGTGGCTAAGGTAAAAACCATACCGCCAGCAGCTAATCGCATAAGCAATTTGCTCGGATTAATGTATTTCAATAAAAAAGTACAAACAAAACGGCTTAAACAAAAAATTACCATGGCATAAATATTTAACATTTGAGATTTAGCTTCTGACGCTTGCTCAGTCATACCTTGTTGAACAAAAACTTCTGTGCCGTAATGAATAATAAAGGTCCAACACATGATTTGTGCGCCAACATAAAACATTTGCGCAATAACACCTTCACGGTAATTTTGGTTAGCCGATAAACGTTTGAATGTGCCTGTAATGTCTAAATCTTGAGACTTCTCTTCTGTTGTTGGCATATTTTTGAAGGCAACAATAAGTAACATGATAAAAACAACAGCACCGATAACTAAATATGGGTCACGAATAACCTCTAAGTCATTAGCAGTAATTACAGATAACTGTTCCAGTGCTGATAACGAGCCATCTGCCGCTAAGTTACGGCGTTCTTCACCTGTAGCTGGGTTAAGCTTTTGAATAATAAACTGTGTGGCGACAAACATGCCTAAAAGCGAACCAACAGGGTTAAATGCTTGTGCAAGATTTAAACGTCGAGTGGCTGTTTCCGCGGGGCCCATAGAAAGTATATAAGGATTAGCACTGGTTTCTAAAAATGATAATCCACAAGTCATCACAAAGAAAGCAAGTAAAAATGGCGTGAATGATTGAGCGTCTGCAGCAGGAACAAACAGGAAAGACCCTAAAGCGTAAAATGCTAAGCCGAACATTAACCCTGCTTTATAAGTGTATTTTTTTATAAATATTGCCGCAGGAATAGCCATAGCACCGTAACCACCGTAGAAAGCGACTTGTACCCAAGTCCCCTCTGCGGCTGTCATTTGTAATACTTTAGAAAAGGCTTTAACTAATGGATTAGTTATGTCGTTGGCAAAACCCCAAAGCGGAAAGCACAATGTAATTAAGATAAAAGATACAAGATATGCTCTTGGTACTATTTCAGGTGATGTGTTCGATATTTTTGATTCATTCATCATTCTTTCACCTTCATGTGGATTGATTGTTTGTTCTGCCATAATAAGTCTTCTATATTGTTGTTATTTTAAACTTAGTATTTTTATATATTTAATTGTTTAAGGTTACAAAACCACCATCAATTGGAAAGTTACTACCCGTTATAAAAGCCGCTTCATCGGAGCATAAATAAGAGATCAACGCAGCAATTTCATCAACCTTCCCCATACGCCCTATAGGTTGTGATTTAGAAAGTTTATCGAACATTTCATCTCGATTTTCGGGGTAGTTCTTATCTAAGAAGTTATCAACAAATGGCGTATGAACACGGCCTGGTGCTATACAGTTACAACGAATGCCATGTTCAATATAATCTCTAGCTACTGAGTAAGTCATAGTTAACACGGCACCTTTACTCATTGAGTAAGCAAATCGGTCTTCAATACCAACACTTGAAGCAATTGAAGCAAGGTTTAAAATAACACCAGATTTGTTCGCCTTCATTTTAGCCACAACCGCATGCATTAAGTTATAACAACCTTTGACATTAACGTTGTAAACACGATCTAAGTCTTCTTCAGTTGTACCTTCAATATTGCCAACATGGGCAATACCTGCATTGTTAATTAGAATATCGATTTCACGGTCTTTTGAAATAGTGTCAACAATGTCATTAACTTGTTGCTGCTTGGCTACATTACATTCAAAAACTTCAGCTTGACCACCAGCAGCTTCAATCGTTGATTTTGTCTGGTTGGCACTATTGATATCCATGTCTAAAATAATGACATAAGCACCTTCTGCAGCAAATTTAACCGCTGTATTTTGGCCAATACCGCTACCGCCTCCAGTCACTAAAGCGACTTTATGTTCAAATCTGTTGTTCATAAAAAACTCCTCTTAAATTCGATAAAAGCTTTGAGCATTTTCAGCCCAAATACTTTGTTGTTGTTCTACAGGAAGTTTACTTAAGAAGTTTTCCAAGCATTTAATCCAGCTTGGGTAATCTGCAGCTAAATTAATCACCGGCCAGTCACTGCCCCACATTAATCGTTGACTACCAAATACAGAATAAAGATGTTCCATATATGGCGTTAATGCGGCCATTGAAGTATTAATACTGGCTTCAGTAATCAAGCCTGATAACTTACAGTAAGCTGAAGTTTCCTTAGCAACAAGTTCAATTTGTTCAAACCATTGGTGACATTGATTGCTTGCAATATCAGGCTTAGCGCCATGATTGATAACCACTTTTAATGTCGGGTAACGCTTAAGTAATTGCAATAAAGCATCAATATGTTCAAGTTTGACTAACGCATCAAAAGTTAAATCATTAGCAATTAAATAGTCAAAAACTGGTGCAAGCTCTGACTTAAGCATCCAATTAACATCAACGATATCCTGAATCATTGGACGAACCCCCTTAAAATAAGGGTTTTGATTTAAGCGAGTTAACTGCTCTATAGCCGTTGAGCTTTCCATATCAATCCAACCAACAACACCAGCAATAAAGTCATGCTGTTCTGCCAACGCTAAAATAAAGTCAGTTTCAGCAACGGTATCAGCTGCTTGCACTAAAATCGTTTGAGAGATGCTTTCTTGCGTTAAGTACTGCTGAATACTTTGTGGTAGATGATCTTTATAGAGGCCAGTTAACTCAGGGGTTAACCAAGCATAATCACCTCTATCGACTTGCCAAAAATGTTGGTGGCTATCTATGCGTTTCATGTTAATCACTTAGCTTTATTTATATTTAACTAGATTGTCTTAGGTAATCTAGCGTCATTTATTTTGCATTAGATTTAGGAAGCGGTGCATCTTGTCTTAACAAGCCAATTTCTATTAAACGCAACCAAAAATCGGTAGGAATATCGTGGTGGAATAACTCCACAGTTTTTTTAACTCGTCGTTCACTGCCTAAACCAGGGATAACCGTTGCAACCGTTGAATGTCCTAGAGGAAACTGCAAAGCAGCTGCTGCCAATGGAACTTGAAATTGTTCACAGACATCTTCAATTTCTCTTACTTTTTTAATGATGTCAGCTTGTGCTGGTTGATAGTTATAGTGAGGTTCGCCCTCTCCTTTCACACCCGTTGCTAAGATGCCGGAGTTATAAGGGCCACCTAGAATAATAGAAGCGCCATGATTTTCGCACTTAGGTAAGAAGGTATCTAACGCATCTTGCTCTAACAATGAATAGCGTCCAGCTAATAAAAAGCAATCAAACTGACCGATGTCCATTACTCGTTCACAAATTTCAGTTTCATTAACCCCTAAACCAACCGCTTTAATCAGACCTTGAGTTCGAAGCTCATCAACTGCCTTATATCCACTTTCAGACAACTGGTTATAATAAAATTCATCTTTATCACCATGCGTATCTGCACCGATATCATGAACTAGCAAAATATCAATCTCTGCTATGCCGAGTCTCTGAATGCTATCTTCAAATGAGCGCATTATGCCGTCATAGGTATAATCATAATGTGCATCAAATGGCATTGGTGTATCAAAACCGTATCTCAATTCTTTAGTATTAGCTTTACGGTCTGGTGTTAGAATTCGGCCGACTTTTGTGGAAATAACATATTCTGAGGGAGCTAACTCTCTCAGTACATCGCCAACTCGTCGTTCGCTTAAGCCTAAACCATACCTTGGAGCTGTATCAAACAAGTTAATACCTGAATGAATCGCTGAACTTAATGTTAATGTAGCTTCTTCATTAGATATGGCTTTATATAAGTTACCTAAAGATGCCGCACCAAAGCCTAACTCAGTTACCTGGATATTAGTTTTACCTATTTGTCGCTTTCTAAACATAATCAATAAACTCAATTATCTAACGGTTGGTAAACAAGAAGGCCCAATACGTTCAAACTTCTTGTAAGTTAGTACAAATTCTTGATGTCCTAATTCTTCTGATTTAGAAGCTTGCCCTTGGGCTACCTTTTTAACCAGCTCGTAGATTTCATCACCTACTTGAGCGACACTAGCTTCACCTTTTATAACCTTTCCGGCGTTAACATCCATATCATCAGATAAATTTTCATAAGTTTCCGGATTTGCACAAACTTTAATCACTGGAGAAATAGCAGAGCCGACGACTGAACCACGCCCTGTCGTAAATAGAATAAGGTGCGAACCTGACGCGATCATCTCAACTATCTCTGCGCTATCTACGATGTTTGGGAAACCAAACAGAGGGTCACCATCAGGCACTACATCCATTAAATACAAACCACCTTGGCTAGGTATATCTCCTGGCTTTATTAGGCCATGGATTTTCGAACTGCCGGATTTTGCATAGGCCCCCATAGACTTTTCTTCTTGTGTAGATAAGCCTCCTTCAGCGTTACCTGGAGCAAAACTTCCGTAACCCATTGTGGTATAATATTGTTCAGCCTTTTCAACGGACTTCATGATTTCAACGCCAAGCTCTGGTGTTATAGCCCGTTCAGCCATGATCTGCTCACAGCCAATCAATTCCCCTGTTTCTTCAAAAATACAAATTGCACCATCATCAATGAGTCTATCAAAGCAATGGCCTACGGCAGGGTTAGCGCCAATTCCGCTCGTTCCATCAGATCCGCCGCAAATAGTCCCGACAACAAGTTCGCTCATATCCATTGGCACTGACTGAATTTTTTCTGCAACCAAAAGCATTTCACGAACACTAGCAATACCTGCTTCAATGGTTTTCTTTGTCCCGCCTGATTTCTGGATTACTAACGTACTTACAGGTCTATCACTAGCTTCAATAGTCTTAGATAAGTGTTCTCGGTTAAACCCTTCACAGCCTAAGGAAACTATTACCACACCGGCAACATTCGGGTGCGTACAAAGACCTTCCATGATCTTTAGTGAATATTCATTTGGATAACATCCAGGAAAACCAATTAACTGAACATCATCATAATTGGAGTTATTCACAATTGCTCTGGCGACATGGTGGGCACATTCAACTAGATAAGTAACAAGTACAACATTGCGAATCCCTTTACGTCCATCAGCCCTTAAAAAGCCTTTCATTTTTCTTCCCCTGCTCTTTTTTGACGGGTATGACTAGCAATATAATCACTTTTCATATTATGCATATGGGTGTGCTCTCCAAAAGCAATATCTTGTGTGGCAGAGCCAATTGAAACGCCATATTTAATAATTTTCTCACCTTGAGCGATTTGCTTACGTGCAATTTTATGCCCTACGGTGATATCTGAAGTCATAACAGTATCAGCGCCTTCTAATGCGATTGACTCTCCTACACGCAACTCCTTGCAACATACAAAAACATTATCTGCCTCGTTCAAGAGAACAAAGTGTTTGTTTATCATTTCACTATCCTACAATTAATCTTTAATAAGCGACTACATTACTCACGGTGAAAATGCACGCTCACAGATACTGACAAGACAACATTGTCACCGTTGCTAAGACTAATTTCATTTAACCACTAATAAATCATACCGTCAATAATTTTATGTATTTTTATATTTAAACACACAGGCGGTCAATTCGGGTTCAATGATGTAAATTAGAGAGTACAACGTTATTAAGCAGGTTCAAATAGTAAACTAATGTCTTGTGGCAAGCGACTGCTTGATGTGTACATTTAAACACAAAAATGCACAGTGTATCAGTTGGAATGGTTGCGCTTTTAAAATGAGTGTTTCAGCTTTTAGTTAAGCTGACTATAAAAGCACGAACTTAGTATTCTGCGGGTTGGTTACCGTTATAGCCTTTGCACAGCGATATATCTAAATTCAACTTTCATGGCAGAGCCATTGTGGAGCTGAAAGCCGATAAGGCCTTCACGTGATGCTTGAGGGTCGTGGTCGACATAATTCATAACTTTTATACCGTTGATCCAATATTCCAACCGGTTCGCTAGTGCACGAATCGTCATGCGGTTCCATTGGTCCGTTTTAAATACTTTGTTAATGAGCGACTGATCCGCAAGAATACGTAGGGAGCGACGAGCATACCAATCGGCTAACGCACCGCGATCATTGCGCTTATTATTTATTCCGTTATCTTGATAGAATGCTGCGTCAAACTCATATCCTGATGGGGCCATGTAAGACTTAGTGCCTCTGGCATTTGTGAACAAAAACGTTTTAACGCGATAATATATACCTGTATTACGCCGCTCGTCGCCACTTAGTTTTAATTCACAAGTAAACTCAAAGTCTTTGAATGACTGTTTTGTGTACAACCATTGCGAGGCATCAAGCTTTTCGCCCTTTGTATCACCAATGATGATGCCATTTTTAATCGACCAAAGGTTTGAAGGAACTTGCCAATTGTCTAAAGTATTGTCTTGGCTTAGTGAAATAACATTATCACCTTCAATCAACGGTTCTATCGCTTCATTTAATTGCTGCGCAGATACAAACGCACACCAAAAACAATAGAGTAAAATCGTGCCTATATATTTTACCGGATTACCCACGTTTATCTCACTGATTTGGTGAGCGCAGATACTTTTACTCATTTGTTTGCCAGTCATTTATTTTTAAATAGTAACCCGCTTCATGACTGCCATGGTTGGCGAGAAACAAATACTCAGGTTCACCATCTTTCCACAAAATATGCGGACGTTCACTGCGCGATAGCTCCACCCCAAAGTAATCAGCATCTGTTTTATAGCTCAGTTCTGGTTGTTGCCAGTTAATACCATCTTTCGATTTAAACAACAGACCTGGTCGGTAACCTCCATTTTTAACTTTAGAAAAATCACCTGCCAGAGCGCCCGCGACATTCATTCGGTCTTCAACTATCATGTAGTAATTGTCGTTATAGAAGAAAGCATATGGATCTTCGATATCACGCTTAATATCTTTAAAACTGATTATTGGATTTTTGGGGTGTTCGACATAAGGACCCTCAACATTATCGGCAATGGCGACGGATATTTCTCTAAACTTTGAACCTTTGAACATCGACTTGTAATAGATTCGATATTTACCTTCTCTATCAACAACAAATGTTGGATTTGAAGCGTGAGCCGCATTGTGTGTATTTTCGGTTGGGCGAATAATTGGATTGTTAGGGTTTTCGGTCCATGGGCCATTTAGCGATTTTGCTGTCGCCATTCCAATGGCTTGCTTACTTCCCTTAGTGACTGACTTGCATAAAAACACCAGTACGTATGTATCGCCAACTTTTGATATTTGCGGATTGTGATAAGTTCGTTTATCACTTGCAAAAAGTGTTTTTACTAACTCGTAAGGGCCTTCTACTGAATCTGCAACATAATGATTAATTTCACTTTTGAACTTCCAGAAACCCATGCCACTTTCACCTTTATAAGGTATCGCTGAGTTAAAAACATGCAATTTTCCTTGTCCATCATAAATAGGCGCCATGCCCCAATTCCACCAGCCTTTCTTAGCAGGTAAGATAAACTTTCCAGGAGTTAATGAATCCGTAAAGTTCGATGCGCGAGTTTTATACGTTGGAGCTGAATCAACTTGCTTTTTCGCAACACTTATGAACTGAGACTTATGCCTAGCTGCGTAACCTATCGTTATTGCCAAAACACAGGCAAGACAGACCAATATGCGTGTCAATTTATTCATCACCTAGCTCCAACTATTCCATTGGTTGATAATCAATTTCTAAAAAGTGTTCCACTTCAACCAACTAACGTTTTTCAACAAATTCAACGTGTGCTTGATGATTATTGTAAAATTCATAATCCTGTTGATTTGCAAAGTCCATCGATAATCCAAAATCAAAGTATTTTTACGACTCACTTGTTTCAACACTTTAAAGTTTTTGACTGATTTTATAGCTGATTACGCTTGGGCTGCTTTATAAGAAGCGAATGGTTTGAGCACGGCTGATATTCGATGCCCAAAGGCCAAACATCATCTTTGGTAACATGATAATAAACCCCTGTATCATATTGATATTGTTTAAAATTATTCGCTTTTATTGCAGTGAGATGATACTGCGCTAACTCTGAACAAATGTAACAAACACACGGAGGACGCATTGGTGCTTAATCACTATTTGTTGTAAGTGCATGTTTTATGAAACTTGCAACTTGATCACCTTGGGCTTCTTTGCCTGTTTTATTGTAGTGAACATCTCCTGGTTTAATCCACCATGCAGTTTGTACCGGTTTAGTCAAACGATATAAGTCATTTATGATTATCGAAGGGTATTGCTTGATAACGCTCAACGCCGCTTGATTATATTTTTGAGCATCGCCTGCATTACGTCCGTCTGCATTTTCTGGAACCGGTGTTGTGGTTGCAAATATTAACTTTGCGTTAGGTGCCAACTCTTTTAAATAAGCAACGATCGCATGTAAATTTTGTTTATAGCGGGTTAACGAGGAAACTTGTTTGCCATTTTTTTTATCAAGTTTCCCATTTAAAACATACTTCAAATCATGCAAACCCACATTAAAATGAATAACATCCCATTGGAAATCCCACGGTTGAGAGAGTGTTTCACTTTGCATTAGTTTGTGCATTGTTGTCATTTTTTTGATGAACGACGCTGATTCACCGCCATTTCGGTACAATCGATAAACATTCGCTTGGTTTTGTAATTGCTCTCGAACACGTTGTGTATAACCAATTGAGATTGAATCACCATAAATCAAAACATTCGACAAATACGGATTATTGGTCAAATATGAAAATTCTGGACGCTCAGATTGCTTTGCACCTGCAAGTTTGTTCCAAGCATCTTTTGATTCTGTGGCCGATGTTCCCATTGAAGTAACAATGATTGAGGCAATAAATAAACTAGAAAAACAAGCTTTAAATATTTGCATTTTATTGTTCCATGTAATGTGAGCTAATGGTCAAATTGCCACTTTTAGCATTAATAAACCAAGCGGTTGTACCTTTTGTTAGGCGCGACTTTATCAGCCATTGCCCGTCTTTTTTAATAATTTTTGCTGGACTCTGTTGCCATTTTTTACTGCCAGATACACCGTTATCAGTTGATGAAACGAGCATGGCACTATCCAAATTTTTGCTACTTGTAAAAGTAACGGATACATCTTGTCCGATTACAGTTACTGCAGTTTGGCTCGCCCATGGTTTATTCTGTGTCACAATACTCTCAGCAAAAGCGTAACTGTCTTCTGGCTTCATTGCCGCTTTTTGGCTATGCCCCATTTTTGGAATAAGGCTCACCATATGCTTACCTGTTACTTTATGATAACTAACGGCCTGCTTGTCTAACGGGAAGTGTTGCTCTCCCGGCCAAGATAACCATAATGTTGGTAACTCAGCACGATGCAAGCGTAGTTTTGGATCCCAAACATTTTTGTAAAGTTCGTTGTTTCCTAATGCTTTACCGTATTTGTTGTCTGCCTTAGATAAATCACCACAGCCATAAACAGGTATAGCAAATGCAAAACGCTGATCAATTCCAATCACTGTACTGGTGATCACCCCACCCCAAGAAACCCCCATCAATCCAATATTATTGGTATCTATTTGTGGTAAAGAACGTAATAGTGAGTGTGCCAATACCGTATCTGCGACAGCGTGATACATCCATTGATCTTCTAACGACTTTTTGTTTGTGTCGTTATAAATTCCTGGACGTCTTGGCCCTGGCCAATCATGAGCTTGCCAACGCCAACGACCTGTTTTTTCTTTTTGCGTTAACAAGTCATCAGTCTGCCCTTCTGTGGCGATACTGATCGCAGCAAAACCACGAGCATTCCATTTCTCCACCCACTCTTTCCATGCTGTCCCACCACCGCCATGAACCAATACCATCGCTGGTACTTTGTTGCTGGCAGACGCACCTTTTGGTAAACCAAGCCACGCATAAACTTTGGTTGGTTTACCTTGGTAAAGTAGTGCATCGTAAAAAATTGGTTTGAGTTCGCCAGCTTGAATGTAAACGGCTTGTCCAGATTTTAATGTTGCAATGGGTGCTTCCGTAAGCGTTTGTAACGCTAATACTTTATCTAATGCTTCTTGGTAAGACGCATGAACCGTATTAACCATTAAAAAGGTCAGCGCGATAATTAAATATTTGTTAAATAATCTAACATGCAATTTCATGGAGTTATGCCCTGCTATCTATTGGCAATAATTGGCGACGCTTCGGTTGGCGCATCCAATATGACTTCAAACCCAGCCACATGTTCACCCGGAAGTGTTCTTGGTAGCTTAATAATTAAACCTTGTTCATTACGCTGCCACTTGATTTTTTCATCGCTGCCTAACATAGACACCGACTCAATATTTTGAGTTAAGACGCCACTAGTAGCTAACGTTGTAATCACAATATCTTGCGTTGGCTTGCTTAATACAAATGCATAAAGGTTTCCATTTTTAGTGGTAAAACGGACGTCTTGTTGAGAATAAGGGAATTTGTTTTCACCTTGACGGCCTGTTTTAATTTTAAGAGGACCTTCACCCGGCGTTATCCAAGGACGAGAACCGTATAAACCTTTTTCATTTGTTCTGAAAACCTCGCCTATTGCGTCTAAGTATTCCTGTTGTTTTTCAGGTACTGTACCATCGCCTCGCAAAGCAATGTTAAGCATGACAACACCATTTTTACTGACCGCATCAACGGCATTGCCAACCATGACAGGAACTTTCATTTTATTAACAGCTGTTGCTCGGTAGAACCAACCGCCTGATAAGTCTGTTGCCCACATCCAAGGCTCAGGCTGTATCACACCAGAGGCACCTCGCTCTAAATTATAAGTAAATGCAGTTCGATCTGCTTCTTTATCTTTAAAAGACAATACAACTGACTGTTTACCGTTATTTTCGGCTAAGTCTTTATTGATGTAGTCAGTAAATAATTTAATACCTAAGCCTCTTCCTTGCTCAATTGTTGGATAAGGTGAATCAATATTAAACATGTCAGGATCGTACTTGCTGATCAGATCCCAACTTCGGGCGTACCAATGTTCATTCCAACTATCTTGTTTCGCGTAGTTCTTAGGATCGTAGTCCATATTAAATAGCGACCATTCTGCCGTTCCCAGTTTTTGGTATTTTCGAGCATGCTGAAAAAATCTAGGGGACCAATATAAATGTGTTGAAACACCAAACTTTAGACCATGTTCTTGAGCTGCTTGTTTCCACTCTTTTAACGTATCTCTCTTTGGCCCTTTGTTGACTGAGTTCCAAGGGTGAATAGAATCGTACATGTCGAAATTGTCGTGATGTGTAGCGACAGGCATAATGAATCGCGCGCCATTATGTTTTACCATTTTAACCAGTGCGTCCGGATCCCATTTCTCAGCTTTGAATAATGGGATCATATCTTCATATCCCCACTGTGATGGATGACCGTAATTATCAATATGCCACTGCGCAAAAAATTCCCACGGATGCGGTTCACCATCTTTGGTTTTCTTGCCCACGATTGGCGTATACATTCTAAAGCCGTACCATGAACCATCATTAGGACGATTTTCATCGGTTGCTGAAGGAATGCCCCAATGAAACCAAACACCTAATTTCCCATCAACAAGCCATTCTGGCACATCATAATGTTTTGATAATGACTGCCAATTGGCATCGATTTTTTTATTATTTTTTACTTCAATTGATTCTTCGGTTTGAGTCGAGCAAGCGATCAAACCTGTAAGAACAGCCGCTATCATAATTGCTTTTATTTTCATAATTATTAGCCAAAACTTATGTTTAAAAGGCGCTTCGCTATAGTGCTTACAGCGAAGCGTTTCAGAAGAATAAGCCGATTATTTTTCTACCGGTGTTAAGTGGATTGCACGAAGATTAATGCCACCACCAACGACTTTACCTTTTGGTGTAACAGAAATCTCTTGTTTGCCAGCGGTTAAGTCCACAACGCCTACAGCATCTGTACGATATCGATACAAAGTTCGGCCTTTAGGTTGACGTTTTGAATCTTTACGCTCGCCAGTATCCAATGCTTGTAACATCAAGAATTGATCGCCAAAGTTTATAAACCATTCGCTGAAATCAACTATATCGTCTGCAGAATATTCAACTTCTAAGTAATAACGACCAGCCTCAGCAACCTCTACTTGCCAAGTGCCCTTGCCTCCATCTTTCCAGTTCAATAGGTTGTTAGCATAATTCCAGTCACCAAATTTTTGCATCCAGCGGATTTCAACATTTTTACAACCTTTACACTCTGCAAAGGCTGAGTTAAGAGTCGTTTTGATACTTGGATCGATTCCTGGCGTGTCGTCAACTTTTGGTGTTCCCGCTACTTCCAGTTCGATTACTGGAATATGAGCGCTTGGTACTTGAAGCGGAACATTAACCGTTAACCAACCATTGTCTTGTTTAGATATAGACACTTTTTTCGAGCCGTCACCTAACACTGTGCTCGACAAAATTCGATTTTTAAGACCCGACAAATGAATCTTGCCGTCTTGAGGCCAATCAAAAATGTGTAAATAGATTTTGCTACCTTGAACGGTAATGTCACCCCAGCTTTGAGCGCGTCCCCACGGTGAAGCCTGTGCGCCATAAATAGTGTGACCATATTCTTTAAGCCATTCGCCCGCACTTAATAGCCCTTTTTGCGCTAACTCAGGAACACCTCCTTTGGCATCGGGACCAATATTGATCATATAGTTACCACCACGACCTACTGTAGAAATTAGACGACGTAAAATTTCAGTGCCTGATTTCCAGTTTTTGTCATACCAGGCATATCCCCAGCTATTATTTGTTGTATCTATCGTTTCCCATAAGCCTGGATGATTTACCTGCGATAAACTGTGATCACCTAGCGTAGAAAAATCACCCACACCATTTCCGATACGGCTGTTGATTAATGATTTCGGTTGTAGTTTACGAACCAAATGTACCAGTTTTAGCGATTGTTCTTTGGTCATACCGCCCGGTGTGTCAAACCATACCGTGCGAATTGGGCCGTATTCTGTTAGTAGTTCAGTTACTTGCGGAACAACCTTTTCATCGAAGTATTTATCAAAGTCACCTTTTTGCTCAGATGAAGTCCACGCAACGCCAGCACCACCTTGTTCATACCAATCTTGCATTTGCGAATAATAAAAACCTAAGCCAATGCCTGCTTCTTCACAGGCCTGAGCTAACTCTTTTAATGGATCACGAGGAAATGACGTTGCATCTTCAATATCATAATCACTGGCTTTAGAATGATACATAGCAAAGCCTTCATGATGTTTAGCCGTGATAACTATATTTTTCATACCGGCATCAACAGCCAATTGCACGATCGCTTTAGCATCAAATTTATCAGGATGAAAATCTGTCGCTAATTCCTTATATTGATCGACTGGGATGTCGGCAACGCGGTTAGACATTAACCATTCAGAAATTCCGTAATAAGTTTTTCCTTGCCATTCTCCCCCTGGGATTGAATAGAGTCCCCAGTGAATGAACATTGAATATTTGTCTTGGATGAATTGTTTTTGACTCTCTTTGTCAACGTTTTGTGAGGTTTTCATACTTGAATCGCCCCATAACTCATCCATAGACAGTGATTTTTCTTGCGCGTATGTTGACGCACTGCTGCCTAATAACATCACAGCAACTACGCTTGATATCAGGTTCTTATTAAAGATTTTCATAACAGTTCCCAAAATTTTATGTTGTATCAATGTGTTATTTAAGTTATTCGAATAACACTAAACTCTTTTTATACTTTAACGCTGAACTCGACTTTTAGAGGTTGCGTTTATTGATGGTTGCTCAGGTAGCGTTGCCTTCCACGCCAGCGCTAATGCCGATAAACGATCAACACGCTCTGGATATCGCTGTGCTAGATTCATGGTTTCAGCGCGATCACGCATCACGTTATATAATTCAACGTCACCACTTTCTTGATGTAAGAATAATTTCCATGCCCCGTCACGCACAGCTAGCATTGGCTGCATGTTTTCATCATTACCGTATCGCCATTCCCAAAACATCGGTTGCTTGCGTTCGCTACTGCCACCTTTTAATAGGCTTAATATGCTCTGACCATCTGACTGATAATTGTCTGGCAATAACGCACCACCGACTTCTGCAAATGTCGGTAACAAATCTACAGCCGTGACAATTGATTCAGTATCAGCACGACCTGCTGGCACTTGCGCTGGCCATCTCACAATAAAAGGTACGCGTAATCCGCCTTCATAGGTATCACGCTTTCCACCACGTAATCCGCCTGATGATCCTGTACTGTAGTATTTCCCGTATGGGTATTTACCTTGCATTATGTTCAGTTTTCCGTCGTTATGACGCTTTTTATCACCGGTATGCTCTGGCCCATTGTCACTGGAAAATACGATTAAGGTATTGCCAGTTAGATTCAACTCATCCAGCGCTTTCAGTACTTTTCCTATGCGTTGATCAGCTCCATCAACAACCGCTGCGTAGACACGATCTTGTTCACTCAAATGTTGGTATTTCGCCAGAGACTCTTCACTTGGATCGTGAGGTAAGTGGGTTTCATGAATCCATAAATTGATAAAAAATGGTTTCTCTTTGTTACGTTGAATGAACTCAATTGCATCATCGTATAATTGAGCGAACGTTGTTTGTGGGCCTTTGCCATTAAATACTTTCGCCTCGTCATAACCATAGTCCGTTGGAATTGGCGCTCCACCATTGTTACCTAAGTGCCACTTCCCAAAGTGCGCAGTAACATATCCTGCAGAGTTCATCACTTTTGGCATATTTGTAATCGTAGGATCCAACCAGTCAGCCATCGAAAAATTCAAATGATGATCAATTCCTGAAAAATGACGATGCACGTTGTTTCTTGCTGGGTATTGCCCAGTCATTACTGCTGCACGACTTGGTGAACAGACCGGATTTGACACCGAGAATTGATAGAACTCTGACCCCTCTTCTGCTAAACGGTCAATGTTGGGTGTTCTGATATCTGGATGACCATGTTTACTTATATCGCCCCAGCCAAAATCATCAGCAAAGATAAATATAATATTAGGTTTACTATTATAAGCCTTGTCAACAGTATTAGCTGACGTCCCCGAACATCCCACTAATAACAGCGCTCCTGCCAACAATACATTTGATATTTTAAAGCTCATCGTACTACTCTTTATCATTATTTTTATGTTAGGCGTAAACCGTTGGTTATCTGTTTGTCCAACTTGGCTTCCAGTTTGGTATGCCTTTCTCTTTCATTTGTTGATTATATTTAAGCGTTAATGGTTGTTCTTCTGGCGAAACCATAGGTAACCCATCATTCACTAAGTAAGGCTCTGTTGAATGCCACCATTTGTCATACTCTGCGGTTAGCGCCTTTACGACTTCAGGATATTTGTCCGATAGATTAGTCGTTTCACCAGGATCAAGATGAATGTCTGATAAATAAGTGATCACTTTGTCTTTGTTTAAACCAAACACTAAACGCCACTGTTCGGTTCGAATCGCTGCACTTGCGTATTGACTTTCTTCGCGTGTTCTTTTGCTTTTTCTGCCATCGTTCCAGCGCCCTTTGTGAATAAATAGTTTTCTATCAGGCCAGTCAGCTTTAGGTTCATTTAATAAAGGCACTAATGAACGACCTTTAGGAGGTAATTTGCTTGCTGGAATTTTTGCGCCAGCTAAGTCAGAAAAAGTACGGTATAGATCTAAATGAGCCGAAAGACCATCAACGTCTGCACTTTCTAACTTGCCTTGCCAATACCAATAAGAAGGCACATTTGTTCCTCCTTCCCACGGCGTGTTTTTACGTCCTTTTAGACCAGCATTGTATGGATAGAACTTTTTGCCATTTTGTTTTATCGGTGCCATGCTCATGCCGTTATCTGTCATAAAGATAACTAAGGTATTTTCTAACGCATTCCACTGTTTTAATGTCTTCATCATGTTGCCGAAGTTATCGTCAACATTTTCCACCATGCCATAACGAGCGGCAGAACTTTTATCGATACCGAGATCTAAAAAACGTTTTTTATACTTATCAGGTGCATACATAGGACCATGCGGGGCATTTAGTGATATATAAGCAAAGAATGGTTTTTTTGTCTCATGCTGGTCTTTTATCCAACCAAGCGCTGCGTCAAAAAACACATCGGTACAAAACCCTTCCGTTTGCACAATAGTGTCGTTATGAAGTAGAACATTATCGAAATATGGATTTTTAGTATTTGCTTTAAAATCACCTAAACTATATTGTCCAATGCCACCAGCCCCATGCATTAGCACCTCATCAAAGCCTCGACTTTGCGGCAGGTACTCTTCCTCATCACCTAAGTGCCATTTTCCAAACAACCCGGTTGTATAACCTGCTTTTTGTAATGCTTGCGGCATAGTTACAACGTCTAACGCCATTCGCTCTCTTTGCAGAATCGTGTGTGTTACACCAACTTCAAAAGGGGGACGACCACTCATCATTGCCGCACGAGTAGGCGCGCAAGTTGGACTTACTTGAAAGTCCGTAAATCGTGTAGACTGTGTGGCAAACTGATCGATATTCGGCGTTTTTAGTATCGGATTGCCCGTGCCTGAAAAATCTCCTAACCCTTGATCGTCTGTAAGTACAAAAATAATATTTGGACGACTATTAGTCAGCGAATTGCTCTGCTCTGCTAACGTTTGTAAGCTCATAAATAATGAAGTTATCAATAACAACGCGACCAGAACAGAATGTTTGCTTAAAAGCATTTTTCTTAAAACATGTAAATTAATCATTATCTAGAACCTCTTAACTCTCTCACTAAATCCCAATTACGTTTGCGTAATTGATCGGCAATGTCAGCTTTAGTGGCTTCATTTATTAGGTTACGAGTTTCTTGAGGATCGTTAACTAAGTCATAGAGCTCTTCAAATATTGGCTGCTCGCCTTTGATTGAAGCGTCGATGTAGTCAACATATTTTCCGTCATTTTTCTTATCAAAATATCGGATGTATTTCCATTCATGTGTACGTACACCTTCCATGCGTGGGTAGTTCTGAATCGTCATTAAGTTTTCAAGAAATAACTCTTGTCGCCACTTAACATTTTCACCTTTTAATAATGGAATTAAACTCTCACCTTGCATCGTTTCTGGTGCTTTAACTTGAGCAAAATCCAATAGCGTTGGCGCTATATCTACTAGAGCTACTATCTCATTGGAATTATCAACTTTTTTGTCTTTCACACGCGGATCGTAAACAACCAGTGGAATCTTAATCGATGGGTCGTATAAAAATATTTTGCCACGTAGTCCGAATTCGCCATGCATTAAGCCGTGATCCGAAGTGAATACGATAATGGTGTTGTCAGCAACGCCTTGTTGCTCGAGGTGGTCTTGTAATTTCCCAAGAAACTTATCTACGCCGGATATTGTCTGCATTTCACGAATTTTACGTTCAACCAAGTCGTCTTTGGTTTTAGCGTAATCGTATGTAGATAAATATTTACCATTATGAACATTAGCTGGGATTTTAGGGTGCTTAATGTCTTTATACGCTACAAACGTATCAGGAACGGTTACTTGATCTGTTTTATCACGGTAAGCACTTTTGTATAACTCAAGATCTGAATCACGCTGCTCCATTGAGCCTGTAGAAGCGGCATGAGGAACGTTAAAGTTAATTAACAAAGCAAATGGTTGGTCTTTAGGTCGGTCATTTAGGAAATTGTGACCTTCTCTGAACGCCTCATTAGGTGTAATAAAATCGTCTACGATCTCTTCTAGAATTTCGACTTGAGTGTCTGCTTTTGCATTTTTAAAAATAGCATGTCGATCTTTAGGGTAAAAACCTAAATGCTTGTGGCCTGCATACCAATAATCAAAGCTGTTATCCATGATTCGACTTTTGTAGCCTTTTTTACCACTCCCACTGGTACCTATAGGTGTATGATTTTTACCTATGTATCCTACAAAATATCCAGAATTTTTCATTAACATAGGATATGTCTGGGCGTAAGCTTCATTTTCTAAAATAGTATTTGAATTAAAATTAACCTCATGACTACGTTCATATTGTCCCGTTAATAGTGTTGTACGGCTTGGCGTACAGACGGCACTTGTTGCATAGGCATTATCAAATACTGTTCCGTTAGCTGCCAGCTTATCGATATTCGGCGTTTTAATTAATGAGTTTCCAGAAAACCCTGTGGCATCGGCACGCATATCATCTGCTAGTACAACAATGATATTAGGACGCTCAGATGACTCTAGCCCTCCGCCCCAATTGTAAGCACTTTTTGATGATGCATCGGTGAAGGTGCCCTCAATACACCCAGACATTAAAAATACCATCGATAGCGAAATACATAATCGCTTAAAATTACTTGTGACTGCAGAATATAATGACGTTCTGTATTGTTGAATATTTAACATATTATGCCTTCTGTAATCCAATTCTAGACATATCGATAGGCTCGATACCCAACTTAAACGCCGGAGAGTTTGGTTTAAGAGCAAAATTACCATTTGCCGGATCAACAAACATAGGATCAGTCGCCAAGGCATTCATATCAATGTTCTGCTTTTGATGGTTTTCTAAATGCTTAGTCGCAATTGACATGTCAGCGGCACAATAATAGATATTATTGTCAGTATCACCGTCTGCTGCTTTCGCTAACGCTCGACCTCGTCTATCTTCGCTTGTTCTGCCTTCGCCAGCTGGCAGCTCATCGACAAATCGGCAATTATCTTTTGTTGAATAAAAAATATTATTCTTAAGGGCTCCACCCGTCATCGGTCCTTCACGCAGAGAAACATAATAACCGCGTGGAGGTGCAATAATATCGATAACATAATTATTTATCGCGCGATTGTTGAGCTTAATAAGTAGCCCTTGGGATGTACATTTATAGATAATATTTTCAGTTATCAATGTATCCGTTTGACCACCATCAGTGCGGATGGCTGCTTGCATAATCATAGGCGCGACTAGATGATGCACGTAGTTCGCTTTGATAATATTACCTTTACCTGCACCTCGAATATATATGGCATTACCGTCACCCAACTCTTCCATTGCATGGTGAATTTCATTGTATCCAATGAGGTTATCTTTGCTGTGTAAGTAAGGCATCGCTTGGTCACGGGTCATTGCTCTTCGAGAGCCGCCAATTTCGTTCCAACGCACAGTGCGAACCAATTCCCTGTTGTCGCCCTTCGCAAAGAAGTGACTCATGAAACCTGAAACAATCAGACCTGTGTATGGCGTGTTGTGTATCAAGTTATTTGTTACCGTGTTATTTCCGCTTTGCCAGACTAAAATACCGGGGCCATGTGAATAAATTCGGCCTGTATGATGAACGTGATTATTTCTAACGATATTACGATGGTTTACATCTTTCGTACCTGGTCCATAACCGCAAAGTAATATGCCAGTACTGCCAATGTATTCCATCACATTATCTGTAATTTTGTTTTCTATGCCATGTAAATCAACTCGAAGTGCACCTCCACCGCAATGGGCAAAGTGACAATTAGCAATAGTACAATTCTCAGTTCCGCGTAAACGGAACATAGCGTGATCTCTATCCAACATTTCCCAGTCATGTTGAATCCCCGCATCACCTTTAACAAGTGTATGACGCTCACCATGCATAAAGCTTAAACCTATAAAGTTTAGGTTTTTTACAGGTGTATCTTTTGGTCCGTCAACATCAACGTTACCCTCTACTTTCACAAGTTCTTGTAATTTAGGGGCATAAACTTTTGAATCATCTCTTGGCCATAAATAAACTTTGCCAGCTTTACTGTCTAATACCCAGTTGCCCGGATTTTTCAGCCCATCGATAACGTTTTCAACAAAACAGTTATCCGTAGTTTTTAAGAAGTGCAATGGGTTCATTGCATATGTCGCATTTACCGAAGTCTTAGCAATTAGTTTTCTCTCGTCTACCGAAATAAGAGGTAAAACATTTACGATCCACGCGTGATGTGGTCTAACAAACAACTCAGCATCTTTAACATTTGACCAATTTCTCATCGCGCCTTTAGGAAAGGAAACTTGATTTTTTTTGCCTTTGTTATTTGGTATAAAGCCTTCGGTTCTCGCTCTCGGCAACATTCCTTGGTCGTCGTACAGCGTTTTAAATGTGTCTGAAACATCAGCGACTAAGACCTTTCCCCTAGCGGCTGCAGGTAAATCGGCTAAATCTGATGGCGCTTTTTTCCAACCTTTAATTTCTTTCGCTGCACTGAATACCGGAGTTTCGCCTGGGTAAGCGGCATATGTAATAGAGCCTTTACCTATAGCAGAATCTTCTAAACCAAAGACGACAGTTCCATCCAACTCATAACGACCACCACGTACCAAAACCACAATGTTATTATCTGGAAATTGTATTTTATATTGACGTACAGCGTCCCTTGCTCGAGCGAGCGTAGCAAACGCTTGTTTAGTTGACGTACCAACAGCCTTATCATTTCCATTTGGTGCTACGTAAAATTCAGCGTCAGTGGATGAGGGCAATAGTGAAATATTAAATGTCGGCATGGCGAAAGACATGGCTGAAGTTGTCGCCATTACTCCTAAACCCGCTAAACCTGTGAGTTTAATAAACTGACGTCTAGTGATATTGTTATTTGCCATTTTCTACCTGTCTCTTATTATTATTTGCTAATTCGTAGCTATAAACCGTTGCTATTTAAAGTATCACGGCGCAATGTATTTTTATGTATAATAATCCATTTACAAGACTTGTCAACGAGATAAATTAAGATATTCTTATAACTTATGAGCCTCCATAAGTTCATAAAGGCAGGTGATTCTAGACCGTATTATTATAACGAGGCGAACACCGCTATTTTATTAAACACTTACTTAAGGGTTCCACCTCTTCAATTATGAGTTCAGTGCTAAATTAAAACGACTAAAGTGAAATAATTTGTAGTTTACTTTTTGTAAAAACGACTAAACAGAGATAACGAATCTAATTCATTGAGGTAAAATTAGACTAAATTTAGGTAAAGCCTAAAGTTATATCCTCTAGCTCAGCTACATTTTTGGATCTCTTTTGTTGTCTTATATATAAAATTACACAACAATGGCTATAAAAATCATTTAAGGTTGATCATGTCGAATAAAAACATTGCCTATTTTAAAAATTCAATACAACCCATTGTGAATATAACTATGGTTTTGTTAATCCAAAGCTGTGCCTTTAGTGACATACAAAATCAGCATTCTAATAATATTAAAGCACACCAAACACCTAATATTGTTGTTATTCTTGCAGACGATTTGGGGATAGGCGATCTTGGTATTTACAATACCGAAAGTAAGATACCTACGCCCAATATGGATACTATCGCTAATAATGGAATCCGCTTTACTAATGCACATACAGCTTCTGCTGTATGTACACCTAGTCGTTATGGGCTATTAACAGGTCGCTATGCGTGGCGAACTCGATTAAAAAATGGTGTATTAGATGGTGAATCGCCCGTTTTAATTGAAGAAGGTCGTACGACTATTCAATCGATGTTACAAAAAAAAGGATATACCACAGCAGGTATAGGTAAATGGCATTTAGGGCTAGGAGATAAAAATAAAACAGATTATAGCCAACCATTAAGCCCTGGCCCCATTAGTTCAGGGTTTAATTATTATTTTGGAATTCCGGCATCATTAGATATGCCACCTTATTTGTATTTTGAAAATGAACACGTGGTGCAACCAGCGACCAACTACATTAAAAAAGGTAAACATGCCCGTAATGGAGGTGGTGGTTTATGGCGTGCAGGCGCAATTGCTCCAGACTTTAAACACATTGACGTATTACCAACCTTAGCAACTAAAGCTGAGTCGTATATAACCGAGAGAGGCAAACAACCACAACAACCTTTTTTCCTTTATATGCCGCTACCTTCTCCACATACACCTTGGATACCAACGGCTGAATTTCATGGTACAAGTCAAGCTGGAGTTTATGGTGATTTTGTTCATCAAACAGATGATGTTATCGGGAGAGTCGTAACGTCTTTAAAATCGAATGGGTTGTTTGATAATACTTTGATTGTGGTCACTAGCGATAATGGTTCTCACTGGAGAGCCTCTGAAATTAATAAATACAACCACCTAGCCAACGGGAATTTTCGTGGTATGAAAGCGGATATTTATGAAGGAGGACACAGAGTGCCGTTTGTAGCATCCTGGCCAAATAATATTCCATCCGGACACATTAGTGATGAAAACTTATCACTGGTTGACTTACTTGCAACTTTCGCAGCGATTACTGGATCTGACTTACCTCATTATGCAGGAGAAGATAGTTATAACCTACTGCGAAGATTAAAAGGTGATAACACTGGCAAACCTATACGTGAGGCGACTGTTTATCATTCACTGCGCGGTATGTTTGCAATCCAACAAGGTCCTTGGAAATATATTGATGGACAAACTTCTGGCGGTTTTAAAGCTCCTGTTGAGTTAAAAAATATATTAAAAAACTCCCCTAATGCACCAGCAGGTCAGCTTTATAATCTGGATGCTGATCCCAGTGAAAGTACTAATTTATATATTCAACAACCTGTAAAGGTAGCTGAATTAAAAGCCTTGTTACAACGTTACCAAGAGCAAGGTTACAGTCGTCCATTGTCACAATAAATTTATAGACTAATAACCCTCGTTATAAAGCTGATTTATATTGTTAACTTTTAACGGATTGCAACGCTGGTTGTATGATTACATGTTTTGAAATTAGGCGATTAAAGAACTTAAAAAATCGAACAGTATGTATTATTCTTTTATAAATTCAGATATAAAAAGGCCACAGCTTACGCTGTAGCCTATACCTAGAAAGCACAAAAAGCTCGTTCAATCACCTTAGCTTTCTGCTTATGACCTTAACTAATATTATTTAGTTTTACTTTTTGTTTTACCACTATGATGATCTTGAGATTTGCCTGAGTCGTCTTCGTAAGAGCCCTCTTTGTGAGAGTTCTTTTTATGTGAACGATTTTTTTGAGAATGTAATTCTCTCAATAGCCATTCTATCGCAAGATATTCATCAGATTTTACAAAATATTTATCATGAGTGAACGTCAAGCCTTTTGATTTATGTCCATTCTTGTGATGACTATGCCCACCTTTATGTCCATTACCTAAACCTAATTCACGAGCTAAGGTTTTAATATCATCAAATCTAATGCGGCCATCATTAGTAAAATCGGCTTCATCCAAATAGTTAACATCGCCTCTTTGGCTTCCTAATGCAGCAATAAACAACGCCATATCAGTAACGTCCACTTTCTTATCACAGTTGAAGTCAAGTCGCTCTACGTTTGGTGCCGTAATAGTGTAAGATACTTCGACACTATTCACAGACCATTTATTTTTACTACTTGTATTGCCTACAGCAATAACAAGATTAGTGACTGCATCCGTTGTCGCATCACTTAAGTAAATACTACCTGGATTAGATGATACTTTTTCACCTTCTAGGTTATTCACAACACCATTTGTAACGGTCATTACTCTATCATTTGATGACTGACCGTTTGCAATATTAAGTGCTGATAAAGAGAGATTTGTAATATTTTCGGCATTTAAACAACTACCGTCACCTTGGAAATTGGTAATACGCAAACCTGAAATTGATTCGATTGATTCACTATCACTGCCATTGAATACTGCATCATCAACTCCCCAACTTGTCGAGGTTGTTGTACCACCTGATTCACCACTTTGAATGGAATTACCCATAACAGGTGTGACATCAAACTCTACTTGAAAAGAAGCTAATCCATCAGGTGCAACTTGAACATCTGAAGTCATTGTAGCAACTACATTATCTCCGTAATTCGTATCAGCCATTGCGACTATTGAAGTAGCATTTTGTAATGGATACGGGCTAGGCACTTCACCAACTGTTAATTGCATCTCGCGCTCTGCAACACCAGATGAACTTATAGCCTGAACTATAAATGTATAAGTGGCTTCCACCAGTTCGTTTGGTGTACCTTCTAACAACCAAGTACCTGGATTGGTAATATCTTCTTGTAACGTTAACCAAGTCGGTCGACCTTGGTCACCCTCGACAAGATTCAATGTAATTGCTGCCCCTTGAGGATCCCAGAAATCCTGTCCCTCAACTAAGCTAAATGAATAAGCTTGTACAAAAGCGGCATCTTTTAGCTCTGTATGAGCGCGAGCCCAATTAGGCTGGTTTGGTTGTTGAAATTCTGCTAAATGTTGATCCGCTAAGGTTAACTGAGACATAGCCCAATCACGGATCAACAAATCATCCCCTAAGCCACTTTTTTTAACTAAAGGAACCCCCCAAGTTATCGCTCCACCAGCTTGAGTCGCTTGCAAGTTCCATAAAATAAACTCTTCATCGGTTAACGCAGGTGTATTACCACCATTCCAACTTGTCGTGCTCATAGGTGGATCAAAGTGAGCAACAACCTTATCGTCCCACTCCCAATCGTTTGGATCGAGACCTGCGTGCGCGTTACCGTTAGTTTCAATCATTTTTTCTATGTGAGCGTAGTTACGATCATAAAGGCCATTATCATGACGTCCTAAATTTCGACCGCCATTATACGGGTGACCAAACATATAATCATCATGACGCGTTGCTTCAGAGAATGGGTTTAATTCTTCAGTTTCTCGTTCTGGACCATTATTAAATGAAATGGCTGCATTAGGGTTACCCGCTCGTGCTGCGTCTGCAACTGCTTTATATAATAACTGCTCGTCTGCGTTACCACTTGTAGAATTGTCACCCAAATGTGACATGTACTCACCAGTATCAAATAACCAGCCGTCTATTAATTCTCCGTAACGCTCTGAATATTTTTTAAGAACAAACTCTGCGTAGGCAAATAAATAAGGTCTTTCAGAGTGTGCCTCGTCAAAATGATAAGACTGACTGTTTATATATGCTTGAATTTCTGGATCGGTATCACATAGTTCTTTCCAACGCTCTGTAATATTAGGAATATAATCAGGGTTTGGCGTGTATCCGTCTTCTGCTTCGCTATTAACACGGCGCAACATTGAAGAACTATTAATATACACTTGGATTTTAAAGCCCGCTGCACGGATTTTAGTAATGATGTCTAAAAATGGATCAACACCAGAAGCAGCTCTAGGTACAATTAAATTAATTGGATTGCCATTTTCGTCAGTATCTCCCTGCCATAAAGTTTCAAGGATCTCTAGAGGTGCAATATGAACCGACGACTTTATTGAAGACTCACCTAAATGTACTTGGATATAGTCTAACGTTTTTAAATCTTTTATTTGTTCCAACAATTGATCAACAGTTAGATTTTCACTTTTACCGTTATAAACATCTACAGGTTTCCAATTAAGCCCCCATGAACCGCGAAGCCAATCCGCTCGGTTAGTATTCTTGGCTTGATCTTCTGAATTATTATCCTCTACAGCTAACGCACTGGTTGCAAGCATGCATGCAAGTGCGACTGATGTCATTTTAATGCTGTTTTTCATTACATCCCCCTTGATATCAACCCTTATTTAAACAACTAGGTTTTATTGTCTATTTGCTTAATGTATTTTTATATACAATAGCACTCAACAAGTAAAGATCAAGTGAATAATAGTTACGTGATACAATCTAGAAAATAAGCATTAACACCAAAATATAAATAACAGCACTTTATATAAACCAACAATCGCACGACGTTTAAAATAGAAAACCATAACACCAATACTACTGCGCTTTTACATATAACATCACACAAAGTCGATTCTAGTTTCTTCTTTATATTTACAATGAAGCGATAAACGGTGATTTTCCTGCTCGATAAATACAGAAATGCGCTAACCCAATGAACTAGCGCATTAAATTAATTAGGATGTATAAAACTAAGCTGTACGATCACGTAGCATATCCTTCCTACCTCTTGCTTATCCTAATTTAAGGGCTAAATTTACTTGCAATAGACTAAGGCGTGTTGATCTTTCTTGAGTGTTTTTTAAATAGCATGGTAAAGAGTTATAATATGCTTCGCCAAAAGTAAAACCATAACTAATACCATGCCAAGAACAATGCTAACTGCTACTCCAACTTATGAAAATACAGGTCATATTTACGATAAAATTGAACATCGAATGACATTTGAAGGAATACTTTATCGAATGAGAACAGGTATTCCTTGGCGAGATTTACCCTCTGAGTTAGGAGGGGTGACTACCGTTTACAGCGATTTAATCTTTGTTAAAAGAAAGTGGTTTTAGATCAACTTTTCAAAGCTTATCTAGCATGGCTAATTTGAATGTTTTTTTTGATGGCTCTATAGTTCGAGCGCATCAGAGTAGTCCAGAGAAACAAAATGCAAAAAGAGAAAATTGAATATAAAAAAACACCTAAAGCGTATAAATATTAATAAACCTTATTCCAATGAAATCACTTATTTCATACTCGGAGAATCGCCAACCGTTTTAAATAAACAATACACTCTAGTTAGCGGCTTTTGAAATACTTAGAATAAAGGTTTATTTGGTAGGAGTTGCTGCCGTTAAAATAAACAAAACTTTCATATAAAACAATAATTATCAGCCCCTTAAGATAAATAAACCTCTGTAAAAAAATAAATTATAGAGGTTTATTAATGCAAATTTTAATTAACGGCTAAAATGGGATGAATTTGCTGCTTGTTGATTGCGGTACAACATATACCATTGGACAAAATCATAGAGAGTAACAACACCATCATTATCTAAATCAGCTCCTGCGATATAATTATCATCGCCTTTAGTGCTGCCTATAGCCCCCCAAAACATCGCCAAATCACTACGACCTAACAATCCGTCACAATCATAATCGCCCTTAACTAGAAAAGCGTTATCTATTTGGTACGCAACTTCAACGTGATTCACAGACCATTTGTTTGTCGCACTTTCGTTACCTACGCCAAAACTTACCTCTGTAACAAGTGCGCTATCATAATTTAATCGATGTTGCGCTACATTAGCTGCTAACTTCAAACCTCCTACGGCGTTTTCTACCCCATTAGATGTAACTAAGACACGATCATTTCTTGATTGCGCATTAACAATTTCGGCATTAAAAAATTCCAAATCTACAATATTTTCTGCCGTTAGACAGCTACCATTAGCCTGAAAGTTTGTTACTCCAATATTAGATAATTGCGCTAACTCACCATCACTACCTTTAAAAATATTATCGTCGCTAACACCCCAAGCACTTTCTGTCGCACCTCCTCCTGATGCTCCACTGTGAATACTTGTTCCAACTTGTGGTGTAACATTAAATGCGATTTCAAAAGTAGCACCACTATCTGGTGCCGTTATTGTCACAGACGTCATCGTAGCCACTCCGTCAGGATAACTGTGGGAAGCTTCAGCAAATATTTTAACAAATGGAGGTGTTGGTGGAGCTTCTGGTTCAACAAGTACAGGATCTGGTATAAACTCGCCAACTCGTAGCTTAATCACTCGGTCAGTGGTTCCATCACTGTCTGTCGCTTGCATAACAAACTCATAAAACGTTTCCTGTGTTTCGTTTGGCTGTCCATATAACACCCACTGACCAGCGATTTCTTCATCTTTCACTAACTGTAACCAAGACGGAGCGCCCGCTGGAAGTAAAGTTAATGTTACGTCTTGCGTACCTTCAGGATCCCAAAAATCTTTACCATCAACTAATACGTACCTATATGCTTCGTCTAAAATCGCATCGTTCAATATTGTATGAGCACGAGCCCAATTGGGTGCTCCTGTTTCTTGACGTTGAGCTAAGTCTGCGTCCATCAAATCTAGCTGCCTCATTCCCCATTCACGTATCGTTAACTGTTCACCTGACTGTGGTGGTGCAAAAAGTGGTGCGCCCCATGAAATAGCTCCGCCACCCACGGCAGACTCATAGTTCCACTGAACAAACTCTTCATCGGTTAAGCCTGGATCGCCACCACTGTTCCAACGAGTACGACTCATAGGTGGATCAAAATGCCCAACTACTTTGTCATCCCAGTCCCAGTTTTGGGAATCTGTTCCCGCATCTAATGATCCAGAATGTATATTACCGTTAGTCTCGGTTACTTTTTGAATGTGACGGTAGTTACGTTCATAATTTGTATTATCATGGTTACCTATATATCGACCACCATTATATGGATGGCCAAACATATAATCGTCATAGTGTGTTGCTTCTGAGAAGGGATTTAACGCTTCCGTAATCCGGTTAGGGCTATTATTGAATGAAATAGCAGCCATAGGATTACCTGCATGACAGGCGTCAGCAAAGGCTTTGTAAATTTGTTGATCTTCTTTAACGCCATTTGTAGGGCTATCACCATTACTGTACATAAAAGAGCCTGAATCAAACAACCAACCGTCAATTAACTCACCGTAACGAACCGCATATTCTTTAAGAATAAACTCTGCATAAGCAAACATGTACTTACGCTCTGGGTAGGTCTCAGATGCATCAACATAGCTTTGAGTATCAGCATCCCAAATGCCGGTATGGTATGGCTGGCTTGCAATAAATGCCTGTGCTTCAGGGTTAGTGTCAACCCACTTTTTCCAGCGTTCAGTAATATTTGGCATGTAATCAGGGTTTGCTAGAGTTGCACTACGTTCAAGTAAGTTTGAGCTATTTAAGTAGACTTGAACTTTCATACCATCTTTTTGAATTTTCTTGATCATTTCTAAAAATGGATCGACGCCCCTAGAAGCACGTGGAACAACTAAGTTTATCGGCTCACCTAATGGGCTGGTATCTCCTTGCCAAAAGCTTTCTAATAACTCATGTGGACCAAGGTGTGATGGGGAGTTAATGTAAGATTCGTTTAAATGTACTTGAACATAATCAATCGTTTTTAAATGGCTTATTTGCGCTAAAAATAAGTCGATGGTTAACTCTTCACCGGCGCCATTCCATAAATCTGTGGGTTTCCAATTAAGCCCCCATGAACCGCGAAGCCAATCCGCTCGGTTAGTATTCTTGGCTTGATCTTCTGAATGATTATCCTCTACAGCTAACGCACTGGTTGCAAGCATGCATGCAAGTGCGACTGATGTCATTTTAATGCTGTTTTTCATTACATCCCCCTTGATATCAACCCTTATTTAAACAACTAGGTTTTATTGTTTATTTGCTTAATGTATTTTTATATACAATAGCACTCAACAAGTAAAGATCAAGTGAATAATAGTTACGTGATACAATCTAGAAAATAAGCATTAACACCAAAATATAAATAACAGCACTTTATATAAACCAACAATCGCATGACGTTTAAAATAGAAAACCATAACACCAATACTACTGCGCTTTTACATATAACATCACACAAAGTCGATTCTAGTTTCTTCTTTATATTTACAATGAAGCGATAAACGGTGATTTTCCTGCTCGATAAATACAGAAATGCGCTAACCCAATGAATTAGCGCATTAAAATAATTAGCATGTATAAAACTAAGCTGTACGATCACGTAGCATATCCTTCCTATCTGTTGCTTATCCTAATTTCAGGGTTAAACTTACTCGCACTAGACGAACCATTAACGTGAAATTTTCCTTAGATTAAGAGAAACTATAATAGGCTATGTTTGAGTTAGTTAACTTTAACAATACTCCAATCTAAATTATGGCTGGTATAGGATGTTTCATATAAATTAACGTTTTGCTGATCAGCTCCACCGCCGCCGCCATTGATTGTGTAATCAGAAGCGTTACGCTTTTGTAAGCGGAAATAACCCGTTGTAACTTCGACTTTTTCCCATTGTTGGTTCTGGCTGGTATCACTGCAAGTCCATAAATAAACATTTTGATTTCTTGCAGCGTCATTACCGCCATCGATACAGAAATTAGTATCTAATTTTTGATATGAGTAGTAGCCATTACCGCGATCGATTTCTAGCCATTGCTGATTTACATCTGTTGCACTGTATGACATTAACTCAACATTTTGCGCATTTGCTCCCCCTTCACCACCGTGAAGTGCAAAGCCTGATGCATTACGTTTTGTTATTGAAACAATATCGGAAGTTCCCGTTACTGCTAGCTCAACCCAGCGGGTTCTTGTACCTGATGCATCAGAAATTTCTAATCTAAATTCATTATTAGTTTTTGCAGTAGAAGAAGGCGTGCCTTGTAAAATCCAGGTACCTGGATTAGCCGAATCTTCTTCAATTGTTAACCAAGACGGTGCTCCATCAGCGATATCGAGTATACGCATTGAAATTGCGTTACCTTCTGGATCCCAAAAATCAACCCCTTCAACTAAGGAATGTAAATAGGCAACACCTACTTCGGCACTTGGTAATGGTGTATCTGCTCGAGCCCAGTTGGGTGCGCCAGCTTCTTGGTAGAAGCTTAAATGTTCATCCATCACTTCTAATTGTGCCATGCCCCAGTCTCTGATCAACAGATCATCACCTAAACCACTTTTAGCGACTAAAGGCACCCCCCAGGTCATTGCGCCACCCGCTTGAGTCGCTTCTAGATTCCATAAAGTAAACTCTTCATCTGTTAATGCAGCAGTATTACCTCCATTCCAGCTCGTTGTACTCATTGGTGGATCAAAGTGGCCAACCACTTTGTCATCAAAGTCCCAATCATGCACTTCATTACCTGAATGAACATTACCATTCGTTTCTGTCATTTTTTGAATATGCGCATAGTTTCGGTCATAAAGACCATTATCATGGTTACCCATATTACGACCACCATTATATGGGTGACCAAACATGTAATCATCATAATGAGTAGCTTCTGAGAATGGATTAGACTCTTCAGTATCACGCTCTGGACCATTATTAAATGATACTGGAGCATGTGGATTACCTGCCCGAGCAGCTTTAGCAAATGCGCCATAAAGTGTTTGCTCTTCCTTCTCCCCACTTGTCGAGTGGTCACCTGAATGATCAATATACTCACCAGTATCAAATAACCAAGCATCAATTAAATCACCGTAACGCTCCGAATAAACCTTTAATACAAACTCCGCATAAGCAAACATATATTGCCTTTCTGGGTGTTCATCAGAAAAATGATAAGATTGACTATTCAAAAATGCTTGAATTTCTTCGTCGGTATCACACAGCTCTTTCCAACGTTCTGTTATATTTGGCAGGTAGTCAGGGTTAGGTGTGTAACCATCTTCTTCTGAATCATCTACACGGCGAAGCATATTTGAACTATTGATATAAATTTGTGTTTTCAAACCCGCCGCTTTGGTTGCGACTAGCATATCTAAGAATGGATCAACACCGCTAGAAGCACGAGGTACAGTTAGGTTGATAAAGTTACCATCTTCATCGGTATCACCTTGCCATAAACTTTCTAAAATATCTAACGGGGCAATATGAACAGATGACTTAATTGATGACTCACCTAGGTGTAATTGAACGTAATCAATTGTTTTAAGATCTTCTATTTGTGTAATAAACTGATTAATCGTTAATTGTTCACTCTTACCGCCATAAACATTTACTGGTTTCCAGTTGATACCCCAAGAACCTCGCATCCAACCAGCACGGCCATCAATAGCGTCACCTTCAACAGTTACTTCAACGCTATCAACTGCCCATTTGTTTTTATCTTGATTGGTACTTTCACCAACTTCAAGGTGTAGTGTTTTCACTGATGGCACAACACCTTCAAGGGTTTCGACATTAATTGCAGCAGGATTAGTCGCTAAGTTAGCTAAATCGTTTAAAGCTGTGCCGTTCGCTAAAATTATAACCGCATCTTTATTAGGGCTTTGCGCGTTATTAAAATTAACATTTGTAAATGATAAGCCTTTGAAATCATCAATCGTTAAATCGCCACCATTAGCGCTAAAATTTGTAATGCGTAGATTAGATAATTCCGCATATTCTGAATCAGTACCTAGGAATAACGCATCTTCACCAATACCCCAACTACTTGTAGTTGCTGTACCGCCAGAGGCTCCACTTGAGACACTGCTACCAGATGGTGCTGTTACGTCAAAAGCTATTTGGTAAGTTGCTAGGCCATCAGCGGCTGTTTGTACTTCAGAATACATGGTTGCAACGGTATCAATGCCATAATTAGTACTGTCTGTAGCAGTGATTTGAACATTGTGAACTGCGGCGGTTGCGCTCAATGGAAGTGTGCATGCAAAAACGCATGCTAACGCGATAGGTTTTATTGGTGTTATATTCATTTTTTCCCCTTAAAGATTGAAATATTTAGATTCCGCTCTTCTTGTTGATGTTTTATTTTTATAGTTAAACTCTTGCGGTTTATTATTTATAATAGTACATTTAGTATTTGTCAATCACTGATAAATACTGCAATAAAAATAAAAATATATACAAATAAAACAATAAATTAAAATACTTAAAATGAAAAAAAGAAAACAAATGAACACGAACAACAAAAAAAACAATCAAACCATTAAATATAGAAATACATATAAAGTAGTATTTATCGTTTTAAAAATACAAAAATAAATACAAAAGACGTTAAAACATAAACATTGGCATTCAATGCGATTAAAGTGCTGGAAAAGAAATCTCTTAACCTAATAAAATTGTATAGGATTTACGTCCGTTTAAATTAAGCTCAGTTATCAATTTTTTCTCTATTTATTCTTCAAGCCTTTATCTGTAGCAGCCCAATAAATACCACCAAAAAGATGTTCTAAAAATAAAGGTGTTTGCTAATGCGTATCCATATGCCTTAAACCTGTATAAAATGAACGGCCGCCATTATAGTGTTGATACCTAGCAATAGGTATGGAACTTACCAATACCATTAAATAGCGTTGTTTTATGCTTAACGCTTGGGTTATAAGAACTTTCATCTACCGACAATAGATAATTCAGCTCCTCTACATGAGCATCGCTAAATTGATACCATTCATCTGTCCATAAAAACTTATCAGGCATTCTCGACAAACCAGGGAGTTGTCGGCCTTTTGGTGCTACGTTTAGCCTAGCCGTTTGAATTTTAGGGTGAGTAATAAAGCTTCTACCAACTAACTTTTTGTACCACGGCCATTTATGCTCTGTGTCAGCTGTACTATAAATACCAACGAAGCCTTTTCTTGATTGAATAAACCTTTCTACAGCTTCTTGCTGTGATTCATTAAGAATATCGCCTGATGTTGATAAAAAGATGGTAACGTCAAATTTTTTCAGTTGTTAGTCTGTTATTTTATCGACATTGGCATGCCACTGCAGCTCAAAGTAATGTTGCTTTGCCTTTTTCTTTAAAGCCGTTACGCCAGCGTTAATTGATTCATGGTGCCAACCATTTGTTTTAGTAAAAACAAATGCTATAAATTGTTCTACATGTGACGAGATTGAAGGAATAAGACAGGTTACACTTTTGGGGATGCATAAAAAAACTTTTATCCATGTTTAACGAATGTTGAACTTTGGTGCCTATTTTTAAGGCAAAGATCTACAAACACGCGTTATGCTGCGACCAAAGTAAACATCAAACAGCGTCCTTATTGCAAAAAAAAAAAGCAGAGCTCACTGAGGCTCTGCTTTGTTACTTATAAGTTCTAAGCATTTTAATAAGAAGGAATAGTTGCCGTTGATAAATTTTTCACCTGCAACTAAACCATTATTGACTAACTTAGAATTTGTATGACACACCGATTCTAAAGTTACGACCGTTGTGATCAGCTACGTAGGTTCTCCAATCTGGAGTATCTCCGTCTAGTGCACTTCCTTCGTTAAGTAAGCCGCTTGCTTCCTCACCTTCAACTAGTGTAATGAAAGTTCTATTGTAACTATCAGTAAGGTTAGTCGCACTAAAGTCAAATGATAACGCTTTCGTCACTTTATAACGTGCTGAAAAATCAAGCGTGGTACGATCATCTACCCAAAGTGCACCAGAACGTTGAGACGGGTTAGATAGTCGTTTAGAACGATAGTTAGCAGCTATACGAGCTGAAAAACCTTCATTTTCCCAATATAATGTAGCGTTAAGCGTATGCTTAGAGGTATTTCTCATTGGGAAGCCTGCTAAATTAGCCGCTGCTTCTTCTTCTTGCTCAGCATCAACATAACTTGCTTCACTATCAGCGTATGTGTAGTTAACAATTGTACCAAAATATTTAGCCCAACCTGGTAAGAAAAGAAAATCTTGCTGATAAGCTAATTCTGTACCGTATATTGAACCACTATCACCATTCACATCAGTTGACGTGTCAACATTTTCAGCCATTAAAGCACAATGTAAATCTCTGTATTGACCTTGACCTGCTAAACCTTCTTCAATTTGTTCTGCTGATGCACACTCGCTATCAGAAAAACCTCGGATTTCACTTTTCTGATAAACCATTGATAAAAAGTCTTTATAGAATAAGTTAACAGCTACCATTGCTGTTTCTTGGAAATACCATTCCCAAGCTAAATCATATTGAATAACTTCAGTAGGTTCTAATTGTGGGTTACCACCACTTGCTGTGACATCACCAGGGTTTCTCGTGTTAATTAAATAACCAGGAACTAAACGGTTAGGTCTAGGTCTTGCCATAACTTTTGCAACACTACCACGTAAAAGCATTTCCTCAGACAACATAAAACGTGCATTAAAGCTTGGTAACCAGTTATCGTATTCAATGTCACCATAAACCGTATCACCTACAGTAAAGTTAGCCCCTTCAAAATCGTAAATAGGGTTACCTTCGTCATCAATCTCAATAAATTCTTTCATGTTATAACCCGCACGACCTCTAGCAAGCGCTTCTGTTTTAACATATCGAACACCAAAATCACCTAATAACTTACCATCAAATAACTCATAATCAGCCATTAAATATAAAGCTTGAGAATCAAATGTTGTTCGACTAGGAGTTTCTTCTTCAAAAGCTTCTTGAAGAGTTCGGCCGGCACTATCTATAGAAGTTAAAGGGTCTGGAGCAAATGTATTATATACAGTTTCATAGTCAGGAATATCCCAACCATTTTGAGAGCCACCAACTACACGTGTTAAATAATCACTCGCTGGAAAGTCTAATGCATAATCTGCTAAGGTAATATCTCTTAAAGCGACTTCTTCTCCATCAATAATGGCAGTAGTACCAAGATCAGCAGCAAAAGTAAACTTTTGACCATTTGTTTCTTGAGATACAACCTTAACACCAGTTGCAACACGAACAATTGGGCCAAAATCTACATTACCTTGTAAATCTAATTGGTAGGTAAAGTTTTCGTTTGAGGTATTCTGTGCAAGGTATTGTAAGCTAGACGTGGGTATGTTTTCAGATGGGAAAGAACCATCTGCTTGATCACCGATAGTATATTCAGGTGCAAGCAGAATACCACCATTACCGTTACTCCAATCTATTGAACCTGGTTGTACATATGCAGCATCAGAACCTGTATTAAATTGTAAACGACGAGAGCGTTCAATTGGCTTATTACTGTTTGAGCCACTATAACCAATCAGAGCATCTAATGTCCAAGACCCATCAAATAAGATATGTTGATAGTTTAAACCTATAGTTGTATTGTCTGTATCAAGAGGTTGCTCAAAAGCCACGTTACGTGCTCTAGCGCGAGGGCCACTTACTACTAACGAAGAACCTGATTCAACGTCTATAACATTATCCGTAACACCTTGAAAAAGGTGACTAATCGTTTGGTTATACTGAGTCTTTACTTTTTCTCTTTGAGAATAAGTAAAATCTAGCCAAACACTAGCATTATCATTAAACTTATATTGTATCGTTGACGAGGCGCTCATGTTTTCTGTCTCAACAATACTATAGTTCTTTTCATAGTTAATTGGGTCATACACTCTATAACGGCTTCCCTCTGGGTCAACTGGCGTTAATGACTCACCATTTTCATCAACAGGGTTTGCAGAAGCATTAAGTATCCTCCAGTTCCAATTTGAGAAACTGTCTTGACGAACGGTATTTTTAGAGTAATTAACTGAAGCTGTTAAACCGAAATTATCACTAAAATTCTCTCCGAAAGAAAGCCCAAGGTTTGGTGACCACTCTTCAGACAAATCGTTATATACACCTTTAGCATTAACCACAGCTCTTGGCTCTTTAATATCTAATGGTTTCCAAGTATTTAAACGAACTGTAGCGCCTAAACTTCCTTCATCGTGGTTAGCACTTGGACTTTTAATAACCTCAATTGATCGTAACATGTCAGCAGACATCATTGAAAAATCAATGCTACCCGCATTTTCTTCGTCAGCAGCATTACTATTTGTACTTGCCATGTTAACGCCATTCATTTGTACGTTATTCAAGCTACCTTCAACACCGCGAATGGTTATTTGAGATCCTTCACCATCAATACGGTCAATACCAATACCTGTGATTCGAGACATAGCTTCAGCAATATTAGCGTCTGGCATTTTACCCATGTCTTCAGCAAAAATTGAATCGCTTACATTTTTTGAAAAGCGTTTATTATTAAGTTGCCTAGTGGCACTGCCTCTAAAGCCAGTAACTGTAATGACTTCGATTTCTTCTGCTTCTTGGTTTTCATCTACTACTTTTTCTTGTGCGTACGCTATTGAATTACTAAGTAATACTGATGCGATAGCAAGCGATAATTTGCCTTTTGTAAAAAGACTATAATTATAGTTATTTTTCTTAGTCATCTGCTAATTCCCCCATGTTGTTTATAATCTATTGCATGTATACTTTTGCATATAAAAAGACATGACGCAACAATAAAACCACAAAAAACCAACAGAAAACCAACAGAAAATACTTACTCCCTATTCACCTTTACAAAAATAAACAATGAAATCATACAAATTAGCGTGTTACAGCTAATAAAAATAATTGAAAAATTCGATATTTTATTTGATACACGTCAATAATTACGATAAAAACAACGCACACACCTGTGTGCTTTTATATAAAAACACCCCCCCTCCAGCGTACTTTAACAGCTAATTTACCATGCATTAACACATTAAAAGGTGAAACTACGGATTATTCGTTTTCGTAAACAAATATTCCATTTCGCCATGTTCTACTGAACATATGATAACCTTTACCTAGAGCGTCTTTTTCTTTGCTAAACGCAGCTATTTGTTATTGAGAATTTTAGTTTTCTGAACATTGGCCAAACATTTAACTGCTGAAAAAAAGCACAGCATAGTTCTTAATGTTTAAACCTTTTTTGATTGGGCCTGTGATTTAACCCTACTACAATTTAAGTTTTTGCTAGAACAGGCATAAAAGCAGATGTCAACTTCGATAAAATGTGGTTATATGTCGTTTAATAACTTAGCTTTGCGCCTTTCATTAGTCTGGTTTTATCGGCTTCCCACCAATGATTTGGCCCTTCTTTAGCAATATCTTGCCATGTATCAAGCAATAGTTTTTTCATCGCTGCTAGCTTTTCTGGCTTTTTATCAGCAAGGTTGTTTTGTTCTTTAGCGTCTTGCTCAACATTAAAAAGAAGAAATTCAGTTAATGTATCGTTAGCGACAATTTTCCAATTACCTTCTCTTATAGCTACGCGACTCTCAGCAGGAGATACGTGTGTTCGCCAAAACAATGGGGTCTGCCTAACCAGTTGTTTTCCTTCAATTGCTGGCAGTAAGTTTACCCCATCAATGGTGCGGTCACTCGGCAGAGTAATTCCGTTAAGCTCCAAAACCGTTGTAAAAATATCGGTACCAACTACAGGCACATTACTTTCAATGCCCGCGGCAACACGGTTTGGCCAGCGGATTAAAAACGGTACGCGAATGCCCCCCTCAAACTCATCACGTTTGTAACCTCTTAAGCCGCCACTACTGCCACCAAAACGAATGACAGGACCGTTATCTGAGGTAAAAACCAATAAGGTATTTTCACTAACTCCTTGTTCATCTAGTGTTTCTAAGATTTGCCCTACCGCATAATCCATTTGACTGATATTGCCAAAATACTTCATATTTAGCGGCGATTCGTTTGGGTATAAATCCGCAAAGTTGGTGTCAGTTGCGATTGGTGAATGTGGCTCATGGAACCAGACAGACATCAAAAATGGTTTTGCCGGATCACGTTTATTACTTAACCAATCAATCGCTTCATCGGCAACTAGTGGCGCAGAAAAACCTTTTAATTCACCAACAGCTTTACCGTTACGAACAAAGTTATTAGGGTTTTTATGACTAGGGATGGCATTATTTTGGCTCGCAAACCAATGGTCGTAACCATGATCACTTGGTTGAGGAAATTGCTCATTGTTGAACTGATTTTTAGATAACAAATGCCATTTACCAAAATGGCCGGTTTGATAACCCGCTTTTTTTAGTAACTTAGGATAGGTTATTTCTGTTTCACGAAGATGGGTTGGTGAAGTCCCTGAAAGGTGTCGCCAAACACCATTTCGATATGGCGTTCTACCCGTTAATATTGCCGAGCGAGAAGGTGAACAAACACCAGCCGCTGAATAACCTTGATTAAACTTAACCCCTTGTGTCGCCAATTTATCAAGATTAGGTGTTTTAATCACTTTATGACCATAGGTGGCAGAATCGCCCCACCCCATATCATCAGCGACGATCACGACAATATTAGGTCTAGTTTCATTGGTTTTCCTATTCTCAACGGCATTCACTGCTAAGCTATACCAAGGAATAACCAAGGACAACAAGGCTAATTTATTTAATATCTTCATATTAATTTCCAGTAATTTATTTTCCGTTAACTCATTATTTGTTAAGTAGAACAAGTCAATATTGGTTTAGTCTCTTAACTGAACAATAACTTTTTGTGTCGACTGATTTCTTGAAATTGTCATTGTCATTTTTTTACGCCATCTATTTGCTTGATAACTACGCATTGCATCTTGTGACGTTACCACTTCATCTTGACCAAATGCCGTTAAAATCACGTCATTTGGCTTAATGCCACCTTTATCCATAATGCTGCCTTTTGTCACTGACAACACCATAGCGCCTGCTATTTCAGGAAGACCTAACGCTGATTGCTCACCTAAATTTTCTACTGACTTAATTTGCGCGCCAAGTAAATCAAAAACCTTGGATTGACCTTCTTCTTCACTCGCTAAAATAAGAACCGGCAGTTCAGGGGTTTCTGCTAATGCTTTTAACTTTTTGCTAACAACACCAAACTTGTCCATGTCGAAATTTTTAAAACCAATCTCTAATGCTTTTGAACCTTTTTTAACTCGATAATCGCCGGATGCTGCATCAATAAACATTGGATCGCCAACCACTGAGTGTTCATCTATACCAAGTGAGTGCGCTTTTTTCAGTGCGGCTTCGGTTGAAAACAAGTTATAGTTTACTTGCTCGCCCCAGTGATTACTCGATACCGGCTTGTGACCAACCATGACAATATTGTTGGTAAATTTATCTTTACTGTTCTCAAACCAAACATGTGGATGCAGGGCGTTATTGATCAGGATATTGTTATAGGCGTTTCGCTCAAACCCTTCTCGTAATTTCAAACCACCGTTAAGCATCACATTGTTGTATATTTCATAATTTGAAGAGCCGTCATCTAAGTCAATATCCCAACCGTGATCACATCTAAATCGGTTATTACGAATAACGACAGTTTCGATGGCGTCTTTTTTATAGAGGTCCGGTTGCAGCTTAGCGAGTTTGTCCATGGCATTTCGTTTCGGGTGCCAAAAACGATCTCGTCCCCAAGAGTTGAATGCACCGTGATCACCGGTTTCTTTTACTGTATCAAAGACATCATTAAACTCGATTAAATGCCCCCCCCAAGTGCCTTCACTGGCATTAATGCCCGCACGAGGCACTCGGTAGATGGAATTATGGCTAACCGTAATCGATTTAGACATTGACAGTTGTACACCAGCGACTTGTTTTTCCACTAAACCAATATCGTGGATCAAATTGTCATGAACAACAGAGTCAGATGGATATAAGTCATTTTTAGGGCCATGCGCTAAATCTAGCTTGTCCATATCGACAAACTCATTATAAGTAAAACTTGGAGAACGAACCGCTGACGGGTCGCCAACAAAATTAACCGCACCAGCGCCAATACGAGAAATATGGTTACTGATAATGTTGATGTTACGAGCATAGCGGTTAATCGCAATGGCATTACCCCCTAAATCAACTAAGGTATTGTTTTTGATAACAACATCTTTGGCATTATTGATAAAAATCGCACCACCACGATAGATAGACCAGTCACTTCGCAACAACTGCTCTTTGGTCTCCATAAAGGTATGTTTACTGTGTTTGAAGGTAATATTACTGACTGAGATGTTTCTCGCTGGTTTTTCTTGAGTACCGACAATTTCAACTAAGTGTTTGAGTTGCGGTGCTTCGATGGTTTTCGCTGAGCTAATATCGCCATTTTCTGGATGAAAGAATAAGGTCTTGCTGTTTTTATCGAAGTACCATTCTTTCTCTGCGTCTAATTCTGCAAAGACATTTTCCACATACTTATATTTTTTATGTAATGGTGAAGGTCTGTTATTTTGAAAACCTCCGACCAACTTCCAGTTGCCATCTGCGGCTTTACCTGTGATTTGATAATGCATACCACCCCAACGGCCTTTGTGCATCGCATGCACAAAACCGCCTTCTGGGTTTTTCCAATGTTGCGTGCGGTTTGGCGCAATAGCATCTGCAGCATAACCTTTATAAATAGAAACCGTAGGATCATAATTTGGGTAGCGAGCTCTCACTTGAAGTTCACCAGAAGCAAATAGTTGATCCACTAGTTCTATATCAATTTTTGCTTTATAAAGACTGTCATTATATTTTTGCCATTGCGGTGAAATATGCTTTGCTCCGCTAATAACAGATTGACCATTTTTCGCACCAATAATCGATAACGTATTGACACTAACATTCGTCAACTTTATCGATTCATTAAGATAATAAGTACCTGCCGACAATTGAACTTGAACATTTCTACCTTGCTTTAAAAGCGTTTTAGCATCTTCTAGTGCTCGTTCTAATCCCCTTGTACTATTACTCTTTACGTGCAATGTCACTGCACTATTGTCACTCATAACTGTATGAGCAACAGAAGCCCAAAGACTTACGACTACTATAATTAATTTGGAGATTCGCAATGGTTTAACCCTCTTACCTTTTCGCTACGTAAAGTGATATATAAAGCATCTCACTTATGGTTTTTAAGTGTAATTTTAAATACAGTTATACACAACAGCCTATATGTCAATAAAATAATCACAGGGCTTCCTAGGCGACCACAATGAGTTGGCGTGTGTATTTGCTTAATTAAAAAAAGGTAAGTATCGGTTAATAAAAAGACAAAAAAATATAACTCACCGTCGGTAAACTTGCTCTAGGGATTTATGTAACGGTATGATTTAACTAGAGACATCATTTGAGGTAAAATTAATCAGTACGAGAAGGCATTTTGGCTATAGGGTTGTCGTTTAGCTAAAGCCCTATCTTTCATATTTTTCCACGCTGGATTTTCCTCAGCATGCCAGATACGGACACGTTTGATTTCGTGCCAAGTCGTGCCAAATATCAGCGTGATCTTGTTCTTAGCTCCTGAAATTCGAGGACGATCTACATATGCCACCTGATCCAATGAGCGCAATAACGCTTCATTTCCAACGACTTCTAAAACAGCCGTGTACCAAGTATTGGCCTGAAAGGTGTCGCTTGGGTGTTCATCCAATCTCACGCCTGGCGCAATCGAACTGGTGAAAGCCAAACCAGGAGATGTAAAACGCTCAGTACCACTGATCCACGACTCGATTTTATGACCTTTAATTTCATTGGGGCGCAGGTCTGAAAAAATCCCCAGTAATTGGTCATTGTATTGCCCGCCCAATGGTTCTCCCCAACGGAACGTCACTTCAACAATTATATTCTCATGTTCATCAAGCGAATACGATGCAATAGGAACGTGCTTAGGCTTTCGATCAACATCATGGGATACCCGACAAACATTTGGCTCAGTTTGCGATAAACTCCAAAAACCTAATCCCCGTCGGCGATCTTCACTACAGTCATCTTCAACAATTAGCTCACCGCGCGTAGCCAAAAGCGTAGGTACAGGGCTACCATCGAGTTGTGCCTCCACAGTAAAACCTGTGAATAATGGCACTTTTGCTTTTTGCGCTTTTTCAGACGTAACCGCATTTAACGGATTACAGCCACTTATTAACATGGCAAGGGCAATTATGCCTACTTGACTACGACTGCAAATATCATGAGTAACTCGGTTAATATTGAGCGACGAAAAACTCAACGACGACAGGTTAAACATAAACATTGGTAGATTTCCTTTATGCAAAAAAAAGACAATGGGCAGAGAAGAAACACTACCTAAATGCCAGATTGAATATCACTCATTAAACCAAGATGTCGGCAACAATATTTTCACTATCGCCAAAACTATCAATTTCAACACCAACTTTTTGTAAAAGCGTGAGTAATAGGTCGTTAAAAGGACGCTCTTCGTCATATTTATGAAATGCGCCATGCTTTAACCCAAGGTTGCTACCGCCAGCGACAATTAACGGATAATTTTTACCCACATGGGTTTTGCTCGTACCACAACCATAAAGCACAATCGTATTGTCGAGTAAACTCCCTTCAGCTAAAGGGTCGGGGGTTTCTGCCATTTTTGTTAAATACTCAGAAAATCGCTGCGCCAGATATTGATCAAACTTAGCCCAACGTTCCCAGCCTCCTTCGTCTTGAGCGGCTGCGTGTGATAACTTGTGATGATGCAAAGACAAGCCCGCGGCGTACGGTAATTGATTACCCCGACCAGAGCCACCTTCCATTGATGTTTGATAAGTTACCACACGGGTTGAATCAGTAAGCAATGCCATATGTATAAGGTCAAACATTGTCTGAAGGTAGTTCGTTCCCATTTCACGTGACGGCGTCGCATTAAAATCGAATAAAGACGGATCGATTTCTGGCTTTGGCACATTGAGCCATTCGTTTGCTCGTTCAAGTTGCCTATCTAGCGTGCGACTTGCCGAAAGATATGCATTCAAATGCGCTTGCTCAGCTGCCCCAGCGTGTAAGTTTTCAGAAGCCAGATGTGAACTGACCCGCTCCAATATCGTGCGCTCTCGAGCAATGGCCCGCATTTTCTGTTCTAGCCCTCCCGATTCAATGCCAAATAAGCGGTTATATATTTCTCTTGGCTCAGAAAGCGTTGGCATCAGTGCGCCATCGCGATTAATTGAAATAGTAGACGGACGCCCTATGCTCCCCGTACCTCCTGAAGAAGATAGCGCCAATGACGAATACCGCGTGGCGCCATCAATTGCGTTTGCAAACACCTGATCATAACTAATAGCATTAGCATAACCGTGGGATTGATCGGCACCTGTTAAAAACTGTGCACTACAAGAATGTGGTACCATCGAACGCAGTTTGGGATGTGAAAATCCTGAAAGAATTGACATATTTTCGCGGTGAGCTTGTAGCGGCAGTAACGAATTCGTTAGGACGTAATCTTTACCAGGATGGTGTGGAAACCAATGCCAATCTTTAAAACTAGGATCTTTTTCTGGCGGCAAAGAAACACCATTTGGAAAGAATATAGTCACTAACCTTGCTGGTTTTTCTAAGCTTGCTTTGACAAGTGGTAAGGTGTTTTTTGCCGTTGAAGCAATGGCGTTATTTGAAAAACAAGGCAATGAAGCCAAAGATGGGATAGCAATACCTGCTAGGCTAGCTTTTAACAATTGTCTACGGCTAATATTGTTGATTTTTTTCATCTTTATTCCCTATTGCTTTGGCTTTTAGTCGTTACAGAAACTTGACTTATCGCTTGATTAAATGGTGCTGATGACGTTTTCTGATTTTCTGGTGTTGCTTGAAAAGGCTCGCTTTGCACAATCGCTAATACAAGCGATGACAACTTATAACCTGAAGCCTTAAACTGGCTGTTAATCATTTCCAAGGCTTCTGTATCCCCCAAATTAGGTTCTCGGCCAAGGGCATATGCCATCATGTGCCAGTTAAGCGAGCGAGAAATTTCATCTACGCGCTCACTAACTAAATAGGAAAGTAATTCGATAGAGCCTTCTATTTTTTCACCGGTAACTAGCACGGTGGAACTATCAATGGGAGAAAAGGTTCGTTCCGATGTATTAGGATTAATGACCAATGCTTGTTTGCGCCAAGCACCAATAGCATCAAAGCTTTCTAGCGGGAGCCCCCAAGGATCGAGGTTAGCGTGACATGCCGCACAGGCACTTTGAGAACGATGTAGTTCAATTTTTTGCTTAAGTGTTAACTTTGCGAAATCTTCTGCCGATGTATCTAATGGCGGAACAGACGGCGGTGGTGGAGGTGGAGGATCATTTAACAACCGCTCAAGTAACCATACTCCACGATATATAGGATTAGATTCGGCTCCATCTGCGTTCATGGTTAGAATAGCCGCTTGCTGCAATAACCCACCACGAGCAAGATGACTTTCCACTTTTGTCGCTTTCATTTTACCGCCAGTCACCGGTGGTAAGCCATAATGCCGTGCTAGGCGCTGATTAATATAAACGATATCTGAATTGATCAACGTTCGAGCATCTTTATTGCCATGAAATACTTGCTGGAATGTTGCCAGAGTTTCGGCAATCATATCTCTACCTAATGCTTCGTCATACAAGGGATAAAATTCCGGGTTTACCGCAACGAGATCAAACTTATCTAAACGAAGCCATTCTCGCGCAAACTGACTACTAAACTGTCGAGCACGCTGATCAGCTAACATACGATTTACTTCTTCAGCCATGACTGCAGGATCACTTAATTGGTTGTTGGCGGCCAAATCAATTAAACGTTCATCTGGTGGGCTACTCCATAAAAAATACGACAGTCTGGCGGCCAGCTGGTGGCGTTCATCTTTGCTCAGTTCTATTTCATTTTCTGGCGAAATTGGCGACGCAACAAATAGAAAAGGTGTAGAAACCAAAACCGTACTTAACGTTTCTTTAAGGGCATCTTTGAAGCTGTCTCCATCGCGTCGAAATTTCGTATAAAGCGAAAGCATAGAATCAAGTTCATTGGTTGCAATACGCCGGCGATAAGCTTTCTTCATGAAGGCTTTTAATGTGTCTGCCGCGACTTCTTTAGCTGCGCTATCACTTTCTTGCGCTTGATGACTGTCTACCCGCCACACGTTAGCATTGGGGTCAGTACCAAATGGAATAATTTCAATTTCTGCTGACTCTAAATAAAGCTCGTTAACACCGAACTCCCGCATCGATGCTTTAGCTTCGTTGGCCGCAGCACTGGCGACAAGATGACGCCTTAATAATCGTGGTCTTTTCGGATGGGTATTTAACCCTTCTGGAGCCAAGGCATAAACCGCTGCAGGGTCACGGGCTTGATTAAAAAGAAAAAGCGTCACTCGATTCGATTTTTTATTAAAATTGACGGGCATTTCTTCTAGTGGAATACGAAAGCTACAAATTTGTGGTTCGCTAAAATGTGCAGTCACATCGCACTCACCACCTGAAATTGAGCCTATTTCAGTGCCTACGGTATCGCCAGCTTGAAATTCCAAACGAGGTACGGAGCCATCTAGACCTTTTTTTGATGAAACACGAATTCGAGCAACAAGTTCACCGTTTTTATGATTTTGTCGACTTGTTAACCGAGCATACAAACCATTTAACTTTTGTTTGTAACCTAACTTTAGCAAGCCTTCTTCATCATTTTCTAACAAAGCGCCTTCTGGTAAAGGGAATAAACTTCTAGGAGCGTATGTTGAAATTTCACTTTGTTTCGCTTTTAATTTGTCTTCAAACTGCTGTTTGTTATGCGGCTGTGCTACAGAGAACCCACCATCAACGCCCGGCTGAAAGACTACATCTTCAAATTCAATTAAAAAATGTTCGCTTTCAGGTATTGGCTCATCATCAAACAATACATAGTTTTCAATGCCTTGACGGGCAATTTTTAAAAAATATTCTAACTCTAGCGCTGAAACACTGATCAGTTCTGCATCTCGCGAGTAACCATGTTTAGAGAGCGGTGCAGCAGGTAAATCTTGAGCAAATTTGAACTGGGTTCCAAATAATTCTTGTAGTGTATTCTCATACTCAACAACCGTTAAACGCCGCATTGACGAAGCTCTATTAGCTTTACGTTGGAGTGACACATACTCAAAAGACGCATCAATCCAATCAACAAATTGTTGACGTTCATATTCTGTGGGTTGTCGACCTTCTTCTTTAGGTGGCATTTGATGAGAATTTAAAGCATCACGCACCGACGACCATTTATTGACTTCACTATCTTTGTGCATTGCGGGATCTAATTGGTCAAAACGAATCCCCGCTTTTTGCTTACTATCACCATGACAACTCACGCAGTTACGTTCAATGATGGGGGAAATTTCAGTTTGGTATGAAGAAAGTAATTTTTGTTCTTTTGCTGAACGCACTTTTATAGGCGATTGGTTAGGTTCTTCCGTAATAGACGTCGATAAAAAAGCTTTAAGTGGTTGTGGTGCAAATTCAGGCAAATAGTTTTTACCATGTACCATATTTCCACCGTAATGAGCAGCGAAAATCATGGTAATACAGCTCACAAATAAGGCTCCCAATGACGCTAAACTCAATGACTTATTGTATGTTTGAACTTTTTCCGCCCCCCAACGAAGGATTAACGCAATTGTAGCAAATACGGCTACTGATATTCCTAGAAACCTATGGCTTTCAACAAGTCCCCCCATATGTCCTTCATTGCTCGCGAGCAACACACCAAGGGTGGCAGTGAGGCATGCTGTAATCACCGCCAACATCAATACCGGCAGGCTTAACACAGACAAACGAGACTTGAATTTCAATACACGGTTAAGTAACTCAATACCCAGCGCTAAAAAAAGCAAAGTAATTGGAAAGTGCAATACGAGTGGATGAAAACGACCAAAAAAACGCATCACTCCGTCGCCTGATATCCCGTCTAATGGTGAAAAGGCTGTAGCTATCATTAACATGATAAAGCTAAGGAAAACACTTGCTACACTCACTAAATAAAACTTAAAGGCTATCGATTTATTATTCATCATGTCCGCACTTTGATTGAAAGTTAGTCAAAACTCATTGACCTTCGACACCGCCTAAATAAGCGCTACGAAGCGATAATTTGCCTGCAAGACAAACAGCTAAGCCATCAATGGCTTAAATTTCCCCTCCATAGAAGCAACGTTAAAGGTTACAATCACCTTACCAGTGGTGTTTTTATATATAAACAACCTTAAGATAATTTACCAAAACTTACATTAAAGACCGTACATTAGAATAAATATTACATATAATCACCTCATAAGAGTATATTTACCAAATTGAACCTTGCAAAAAAACCAACGACTATTTAAAAATCAATAACATAAAAAACCATAAGAAGCTAAGGTTAGATACAACGATATTCTGGCCACACAGAGAAGCCTTTAAATATAATAAGATACTTAAAATAATATTTTTTAAACCCATTAATCTACAAAAGTTTGTTTGAATTTTTGTCGCTTCGAGGAGAACACATGAAAGCTACCTATTGTATGATTTTTTGTCTGCTATTGACGTTGTTCTGTCATAACGTCTATTCATCACCAGCAGCGGATTTTTATCTATCACCACAAGGGTCTGACTCCTGGTCAGGAACCCTTCCTACCGCAAATAGTGATAGAACTGATGGCCCCTTTGCGACACTGACACGAGCACGAGATGCTGTTCGAACGCTAAAAAATCATCAATCTTCAGACATACTTGTGGCGATTCGGGGCGGTAACTATGTACTCTCTGATACGGTTGTATTCGGTCTTGAAGACTCTGGAGCAAAAGATTCAACAATTACCTATTCGGCGTACAAGGATGAAACCCCCGTATTTACTTCAGGAAGAAAAATTACAGGTTGGAAAAAATTAACAAAGAAACTACCGTCCTTGCCTGACACAGCCCAAGGTAAAGTATTAGTTGCAAACGTTAAGCATAAATTTTTCACTCTTTATGATGAGCAAGGACTGTTACCAAGAGCGCAATCGGAACATATAAAACCTTTAGCTGGAGGCTCAAAGAATCATGTTGTATTTCCTGCAGGCCGCCTAAAAAACTGGTCAAATGTAGAAGATATTGAAATCTCAGTGCGACCGACTCGCGCTTGGATAATGAACGTTTTACCGCTAACCGCTGTTGATGCAAAAACGGGTATTGCACAAACCGCAATACCGGCCACATACGGCATGAACAAAAAAGGCGTCTGGCTGGAAAATGTTTTAGAGGAACTTGACCAACCTGGTGAATGGGTGCTCAATAGCAAAGAAGGAAAAGTTTACCTTTGGCCACGCAATAACTCAGACGTATATGCCCCACAGCTCATCGAATTCATTCGTGTAGAAGGTGCTATTGATAAACAAGGGCCAACAGACACACCGGTTCGCCATTTAAAATTTAGTGGCTTAACATTCAAGCATGGAGAGCGTTTTACTTTAGCCAAAGGTGATCAAGGCCTACAGCACGACTGGAATATGTTTGATAAAGCTAATGCATTAATACGCTTTCGTGGTACTGAAAATTGCACTATCGAAAACAGCCATTTTTTACACAGCGGCAGTGGCGCAATTCGCATTGACCTATATGGCATAAACAACACCATTGCTAATAATCACATCGAAGGTTTAGGTGGCAGCGGGATTTTATTGAGCGGCTATGGGCCAGGTACAAAAGACGTGAATAAAAACAACTTGGTTTATAACAACCATATTCACGATGTCGGAAAAATCTATTGGCATTCGCCAGGAATTTTTGTCAATCAAAGTGGCGATAATCGTGTTGCTAACAATTTAATTCATGACACTAATTACTCTGGGCTTATTATTTCAGGGTTAGTGACTCGTTTTTTTATTGACCAAGATAGACGTGAATCCTCGCGGACCATTCGTTGGCATGAAATTGCAGAAAAACCCAAGAAAAATCCAACACTAGACGAAGTTAAACCTTACCTTCACACCAAAAATAACTTGATTGAATATAACGAGATACACCACGTAATGAACATTTTAGGTGATGGTAACGGCATATACATTAGAGGTGCAGGTGCTGGCAATGTGATCCGCCACAACTATATTCATCATTTAGAATCTGACATCAATGCACAGAGTGCGATCCGCACTGACGGTGGGCAAATGGACACGCTTATCTCACAAAACTTGATGTATAAAACCAAATCACAGGGGATGACTTTAAAGCTCAACAATAGATTTGAAAACAACATCATTGCCGATGTTATCGCGCCGCGTGGTGTATATTTTAAAATTGTTGAAGGCCCTATGATTGGCGCAACCAACAAGCGAAATATTTTTTATTCATCGAACCCTGATTGTCAGTTCATTTCACAACCGGGTGGAGGTACAGCACACAAGTTTGGTGAAGATCGTCGTGGAAGACAACCTGCACGCATGAAAGATATCGACTCTGATGACAATATTTACTTCTGCAAACAAGATTTATCAAAAAGTGGGGAGATTCTTGCCGACCTTCAAAAAGAGGGAATTGATGAGAATAGCCTAAATGCCGATCCTTTATTTGTCGATGCTGCTAACGGAGATTTTCGCTTTAAACAAGATTCTCCTGCATTGAAAATGGGCATCACTGAGTTCGATATTTCTAAAGTAGGCTTGCGCCGCAAAACCAATAAATAGAGTTAATACTGATCCTTAAAACGAGTTTGGCAAGACGAGAAAGGCCAACCGAAACGGCTTAAATATTACTCGATACAAATTTAATACATAAGAGGTTACTTTAATGAGAGTACTTTTTGTACTAGTTAGTTTCTTGTTTAGCTGCATTGCGCAAGCTGAATTTAAGCCTAATATTATCATTTTTTACGTCGATGATTTAGGTTGGCAGGATACTAATATTTATAATGTTGGCAAGTCGAGCCCATGGCAAACACCAAATATGCAGGCATTAGCAAATGATGGCATGCTGTTTACTCAGGGGTATTCTCCTGCGCCTACATGTGGTCCCTCACGTGCGGGTTTATTAACAGGTCAGCACCCTGCAAAGACGGGCTTTACCCATGTAAATGGAAATAGACTTCCAAACTCCAGCAACGCCCAAAAAATGATTGCCCCTTTCTTTATCAATAGCTTACCAACTGGAGTTGGTGAAATAATCCTGAGTGAAGCATTACAGCAAAATGGTTACCGAACTGCGCAAGTAGGAAAATGGCATATTCACGGTACTAAAAAAGGCTTTGATATGGCTTACACTAAGCGTGGAGCACACAGTAAAGTCGAGGATCGCTCAAAAGACTTTTCTAGTTACAATCCAAAAGAAAAATTTCCTTTAGGAAATGAGCTGTACCCACCAATGAGTGAAAAGCATCCAAACGGTATCCCATATCCTTATCAGCCAGTTACCGAAGAAGCACTTAATTTTATACGTGATAGCACTAATGATGAACAACCTTTCTTTCTTTATTTAGCGCATTGGATGGTGCATTACCCTATTGTTACACGCAATCGCAATTTATTAGAATATTATACAGATAAATTAGGCATCGACTTTCCAAAAGATAAGTCAGATATTACCACCCCAGGGCAAACTAACCCTTATTACGGTGCTATGGTCACCACTGTGGACTGGAGTTTAGGGCGGGTACTTGATGTTCTTAAGACTACCGATGATCCGCGTAATCCAGGCAAAAAACTCATTGAAACCACTTATATTTTTATGAGTTCGGATAATGGTGGTGCTGAAGATCGACGTAAGGAAATTATCACTGATAATGCCCCTTTGGATATGGGCAAGAAATATGCTCAAGAAGGCGGTGTTCGTGTACCTATGATCATCAGCGGACCAACAATTAAAGCAGGTACTCAGTTTGATGGCATGGTGAATCAGTTAGATTACTTCCCCACGATTATGAGTCTTACTGGTACAACACTTACCACAAAGCAACAAGCAAAACTTAGTGGCCTTGATATTAGCCCTGTTCTTAATGGTAAAAGCAATATCGTTAAAAATGCATCAGGTATCGAGCGAGAATTCCTATGGTGGCATTTCCCGCATAACTCAGACGCTCAGATGCAATCTGCAATACGTGAAGGTGATTTTAAACTATATAAAAATTATAAAGATAACAGTTACTCTTTATTCCAGTTATATAAAAATGGTCAAATGCATGATATTGGTGAACAAAAAGATCTGGTTGCTGAAAAAGCATATGCGAACATTGTAAATTCTCTTTCAAATAAACTTGAAACACTTTTAGCAGAGCATAATGCTGAATTCCCTAGCCGAAATCCAAAATACAAAGATCTTAGCGAAGCGGATAAAAATGTATTACCTGTTATTGAAAAATACACTTACAACGCTAAACAGAAAATCGCGAGTATTCAATTGGCCACAAACAAAACACCGTTAAATAATGCCTATGTTTTAGTTAAAGGGAAAAAATATAAAAGATATGTCAGACACAATGCCAGTATTGAGACTAAGCCGGGTTCAAAGTTGATGGTAACAGCTAAGCTTCCCGCTGACGTTATTGAATATGTTTTTGTTCTTATTGATAACAACAACTTCATGATACAAAGTGATGTTATTAAAGCGAAAAAGAAAGATAGTTTGTGACAAACTGACAACTTATTCATTAAGTGGCCTCAACCGTAAGGCCTTTTAATTACTTAATGATACTTTCACGGTCTAACGTAAATCTAGACATACATCTCTGCTCTGAAACACAAAACATTGCTCATCCTTGTGCTTACTTAATGTGATGGTCTCCTCCAAATACAGCATATATGTGCCATTATTGAATTTATTACATATAATTAGAATAGAAGAAGACCAAATGAAGATTACTCCATAATTCAGATAATAACTGCGACACGCTTAATTGATGGATAGAAGGAAGACAACTGCTTAAAGTGGTATTGAAGTTTTGCTCACCAATGACTGGAGCCTGGAGCAAATATCGAACGTGTTAACCCATATCGGTGCCAATGTAAGTCATTAATGAATTTATCGTTTTACTTCGCTCGATAAGAGGCAAGTGGGCAAGCTATACCGTCACTTACGTCAGGACCATAAAAGGTATCGACAAGGTAAAAAAGAACGCGAACCTGCCATTAAGAATGCAGTTTCTATAGATGGAAGGCCTGAGGTTGTAGATAACCGTGAGCGTTTTGGTGACTGGGAATTTTATACTGTTTTGGGTAAGCATGGGACTGGAGCAATAGTAACAATTTTAGAGCGAGAAACACGTTTCTACCTCGCCAAGAAAGTACTGTCAAAATCAGCAGAAGATGTCACTAGAGCAACAATTGATTTATTAATGCCCTACAAAGCAGTTTGTTCACACAATAACGGCTGATAATGGTCGAGAATTTTCTGACTATCAAGATATTGCAAAGGCACTAGATACAGATGTGCACTTAGCCCATCCATACAATTTGTGGGAACGAGGCGCGAATGAAAATGCCAATGGTCTGTTGAGGCAATATGTTAAAAAAGGCACTGATTTAAGAACAGTAAGCGATGAGACAATCTTGTTTGCGATGAACAGAATTAATTACAGGCCAATTAAGTGTTTGAAGTTTAAGCAGCCAGCTGTTTTATTTGTACAACTAGCCATTAATTCACCGAGTGTCGCACTTCAGAGTTGAATTCGGGCTACAATAGGGTTAGATATCGCAAAAAGATTTTTTCATGTTGCTTGCTGCAATGAGCAAGGGCGCATTGTAAAAAAGAAAATGTTGAGGCGAGCACAAGTATTAACTTTCTTTCAATCTCATCTTAAATATCTTGTTGCTTTGGAATCTTGTGAAACTTCCTTGGGTGGAATTTAGAAAAAAAATCACTAGAGGTATAAGCCTCTAATTAAATTTTCAACTAAAGGCACTTTAAAATAGAGCTAAACGCCCTTATATATGACTATTAACTATAAAGTCCTACTTATATAAAATATGTCACAAAAGTATGGATCTCTATTACAAAAATGTTGGATAAAAAATGGCATCAAATAAAACATACCTTTTTAAACAGTCAATTAACCGTATGCTAACTCAAATTGAGGAGTTGCCTGAAGGTCAATATACCATGGCAAATGACATGGAATTAACCCGCCAACTTAATATTAGCCGCACTACGGTCAGAGCTTGTATAGAGCATTTAATTAATAATGGCTTGGTAAAACGTGAAGGCTCTCATAAAATTGTCCTACGCCAACCTGAAGATACTGACTTTTTCGATATTGAAAACAAAGCTTCTACAAAAGATGAACAAATAGAAAAATACTTTATGAGCCTGATCCACCATGGTGAACTACTACCTGGTGACAGGTTTTCAGAATTAAGCCTAGCCAAAAACTCTGGCTGCACCACCATTAGCGTTAGGGAGTTTCTAATAAAGTTTTCTAATAATGGCTTAATTAAAAAGATCCCACGCGGCCGCTGGCAAATGGTGGAATTTGATGAAGCGTTTGCTAAAGAGTTAATTGATTTTAGGGAAATGCTAGAAATGAATGCCCTAAATGACTTATTAAGAGCGCCGAAAGATGATGTTATTTGGTCTGAGCTTGCTGACTTATTACGCGCACACCAAGAAGTAAGAGCTGACATGGAAAATCGATATATGGAATTTCCAGATCTAGATAAAGCTTTTCATTTTAAACTGCGTGATAAAAAACCTAACCGCTTTATTAACCAGTTTTATGATATTGTCTCGTTCATCTGTCATTACCATTATCAATGGGATAAAAACGGTGAATTAGAGCGTTTTACCGTCGCTTGTAATGAACATATTGCCATACTTGAAAATCTAATATCTAATGATCATGCCAGTGCCGTGCTCGCGATGAAACAGCATTTAGAATCTGCAAAGAAAACCTTAATGGGCTGTGTTCATGGACTAGAAGTATAGTACTCAGATTAAATTACGACTGAAATCAAAAATGCCCATTAAAATAATGAGGCATTTTTTATATAGTTTTTATAAATCGCTTATTTGCTAAAAACCAAACTATCCAAACGAAGCATACTGCTCTCTGAACCAACATAAGTTAATGAAATACTATTTAGCCCTGTTAACTCCGTAATTTTTCCAGAAACGGTTTTCCACTTATCGATACTTTTCGTTTTAGGTATGTTCACTTCGCCTAAAAGTGTGCCACTCTTAGTGCGCACCATCACCTTTCCACCTTCAGTTAGGCTTGCAACATTTAACTTAATTGAATTAACCGTTTTCTCGCCAAAATCGACGTTGTTAAAAACAACTTTTTCGTTAACATCAAATGCTAAATGTAAACTACCATCTTTGCTCTCTCGCTTTTGTACATTTTTGGTTTCGCTGTAGTTTTCAGCTTCGATTAACAACATACCGTCGTATTGCCCAACACCTAGTTTTGTTTGCACGACTTCTCGGATTGAACCGTCATCATTAAAATGTAAATAATCAGCAACTATACTTCTTCGTGCATTATGACCGCCTGACAAATCAGAATTATGATAAAAAGCGTACCACTGCCCTTTGAATTTAACTGTTGAATGATGGTTAGTGATACCAGAAACGTCACCTATCATTTTACCTTGGTACTTAAACGGCCCCATTGGCTTGTCTGAAGTGCCATAAACAATAATATGATCTTTAGTATCTGGATGAAACTTACTTGAATAACTCAGATAATAAGTATCATCTAACTTATGCATCCAAGCTGCTTCATAAAAATAATCTGCACCTTCTACATTAACAACGTCACCTTCAATTTTCTTCAAGCTTTTATCCAGCTTGGCAACTTTTGCGGATTTGCCTCCCCAATAAATATAAGCTTGACCGTCGTCATCAACAAAAACTGCAGGATCAATTTCATCTGTTCCTTTTATAAAGTCAGGCTCAGGAATAAATGGCCCAGCAGGGGAGTCACTAGTTGCTACGCCAATATGAAACTGTTTGCCTTGTCTGGCTGGGAAATAAAAATAATAGGTACCATCTTTAAAAATAGCATCTGGTGCCCACATTCTGTTGTCAGCCCATGGTACATCATCGACAGTTAGTGCCACACCATGATCTTCCCAGTTAACAAGATCTGCTGAAGAAAGCACATGATAATCTATCATCTTGTAGCCTTTAGCATTGTCTTGGTCGTGGGAACCATAAATATAAACACGATCTTCGAACACATGGGCAGAAGGATCCGCTGTATAGATATGATCAACCAAAGGGTTACCGTTTTCGACTGCGTTAACGCTAGCTCCTGCTATTAATAAACCTGAAATTAAGCTTAAATAAAAAGCTTGTTTCAATCCCTTATTCGACTTTTTTAACTGTTGAAATATTTTCATTTTATACCTTTGTTATTACTTATTTGACGTGCTCAAAAGCTTAATGTTCAGGTATCAACTGTACGCTTCTGATCCGTCTTCTTATATTTTTAGTTGCTGAAATTACTGTTAAAGACAAGGTATGAGCGCCTGATGCGCCAATATCAACAATCTCTAATACCGAACGAGAGTCTTTAAAATGAAGCGCCATGCGTGGGTTTGAGCACAATCTTGACTGTCAAGATTGTGCTCAATAGACAGGCCTGGAACCGTGACGCTAACTTTGCCACTTTCTTCAATTGACCCCATAAAGCTCACTACGGCATCTTTATACTTGCCGGGCTTGTGAAGTTTAAAATTCCAGTTTAGTGTCTGACCTACACGAGTCATACCGCCAACACTCATGGTATGGGCTGGAATGAGGCCCTCGTCCTTAGGCATTAACGTAAAATGACGATAGTCGATAACTTTCTTCGGCTTACTTGGATTGTGCTCTACATCATGAATTAGTGCCTGATAACAATAAAGTGTAACAACACCATCAATTTGTTGATTAATGTTATTATCCATGACAACTTCGCCAGCAAGGCTAAGCTTAATGACGGTGACATTTGCATCAGGCGCTTTAATCTAAAATGTGTCAACCCATATTAGGACGGGTTAAAGCCAATCCATGGTATTTAAAGTTGAATGATTACTGACTAATTTCTAATGAGTAACCCACACCGTTATTTTTAAGATTTGGCAATTGAACTTGGATTGCATCTGCGGTTTTCCTCCATTTAAGTTCTTTATTTGAACCCACTAAACGTATAGATTTAATATTCAGATCTTTAATCGCTTCAATTGTAGCTGTGGGAGATTTAGGCGTGGTTAACGAAATAACATACACTTTATTTTCTTTTTGAGTAAACCAAAAATCTTTTTCGGTAAAGACAAAAGTCACTTTATTGCCCTTACGGTGACTTGTGCCTTTCATGTCAATTTGACTTGGGCCTTCTTTATCAATTGACCATGGTTTAGAATCATAAATAGCATCGCCATTTACCATTAACCACTGACCGACTTCTTTAAGTATGTTGGCAGAAGCTGCTGGAATAACACCTTCACCGTCTGGACCAACGTTTAATAGGAAGTTACCGCCTTTACTGACATTAGCAACTAACCAGTACATTAACTCTTTTGGAGATTTCCAGTCGAAGTCATATGAACTATAACCCCAAGTATGATTAGTCGTTGCAATACCTTCCCAAGTGTTTGAACTTGCTTTATCAGGAATAACATTGTCACCTGGCGTACCAATATCACCAAAACCATTACCAATGCGAGCATTGACTAAAATTTCAGGGTTTGCTTCGTAAACCGTTTTATAAAAATCCATACTATATGGCGCTGGAATATAAATCGGCGTATCGAACCAAATTTGTGATAAGTCATAGTTCGCTAATAACTCTTTTACTTGTGGGATAGACTTATTTTTAATGTAAACATCAAATGATACCGGAGCAGGATCCCATTTATTTGGCATAGGCGCGCGTCGTGGTTTAATACCTGGCGCTGGGCCATAATCTTTCATACCACCATCACCACCGTCTCTCCAATCAAGCGAGTTAGAGTAATAAACACCAAAATCTAAACCGGCTTTTTTAGCCGCGATTTCCATTTCTTTAATTGGGTCACGGCCAAAGGGTGTGGCATCAACAATATTAAAATCACTGACTTCTGATTTAAACATCGCAAAACCTTCATGATGCTTAGAGCCCATGACGATGTATTTCATTCCAGCAGCCTTTGCAATAGCAACCCATTCATCAGCATTAAACTTTTGCGGGTTAAAATCTTTCGCTAATTCAGCATATTCAGCACGAGGAATTTCTTTACGGCGCATGATCCATTCTGCAATTTGAGGCCCCGTGCCGCCCTCTTCCATTTTTTTCCCTTTGTATACACCACCCAGTGACGAATACAAACCCCAGTGAATAAACATACCGTATTTGTTTTTATTAAAGCGTTCTCGGCCACGTTGTTTCGCTGCAGAAGCGTTGAGTTTTTCCCACTCTGCAGTTAACTCTTTCATTTCGGTAGAGCAAGGAACACCTGAGCCTTCAAAGCCGTAAACTTGCTTTTTCTCAATCTCAGTTAAAGCATTATGTGCCGCGAATTCAGCATCGGAGCAAGCATAGCTAACACCTGCACAGAAAGGTAAAAAACCAAGCGCATACTTTAATGATTTGATGCTTTTCTTGTTCATTAGCTTTCCTTAGCGCTTTCAAGACGTTCAACATATAAATAAAACGCTGCAAGTGGCTTGTCAATTGAATCATTACTGTTATTAAACCAAGCCTTAATATCTAGTTCTTGAGCAGGTAAATCGATGTCAAAACTTGCAGTTGCTGCACCTTTCTCTATTTCTGCCGTGTAGGTTGTGCCATTAATATCTAAATGAGCAAAGGTATGGTTAATAACTTTTTTCGCAGGAATATCATGTAAGGACACGGTAAAACGGTAATTACCTGCTATCCCTGATTTAACTTTCCAAGGCGATATTACAAATTTTTCTTCTTTCCCGATCCATCCACCTTTACCAAATTTATCATCAACAAAACCTGGAAACCATGCTACTTGGCCAGTGTGAGGAGCTAACCAATCATGACTGGTTAATCGTGTCGGATTCTCATAAACTGTGCCGACAATAGGGCGCATGGTTGGTACACCATCTTTAGTTGCATGCTGCCACCATTTGTCATATTCCTGAGATAGCTTGGCAAAAACTTCTGGGTTTTGCTCAGTAAGATCATTCTGTTGGCCTGGATCGCTAGCAACATTAAACAATTCAACTTTGTCACTTTTCCCATCAGCTTTAACTAAACGCCAGTCGCCTTCCATTACAGAATATGGACGTTTTGCATCTGGGTGTAATACACGTTGGTTCGTAACTGTGATCACACGTTCAGGTAACGATTCATTGTTAACTAACGCATTTTTCCAACTGATACCGTCAGTATCTAGGTTTGAGATATCTAAACCCACTAAGTCTAATAGCGTTGGTTTTAAATCAAAATGAGCAGCTAAGCTGTCAATTTCTTTCGCGCTGTCAATACCACCATTTGGCCAGCGAACATAGATAGGAACACGGTGACCACCGTCATATGTTGAGGCTTTTTTACCACGCATAAAATAATTTAACGTTTCAATTTTTTTACCAATTTTTGCTTCAATATCTTTAGCTTGTTCGCTTTTAGCAAGCTTTTCAGAATGTTCACCCAAAACAGAGCCATTATCGGTTAAAAATATGAAAATGGTATTATCAGTAAGACCCGCTTTATCAAGCTCTTTTTGTAGTCGAGCAATGTTGTCATCAACGTTGGTGATCATGCCGTAGAATGCTGCAAGATCATCACTTAAGCCTAATTGACGATAAGGTTCGATATATTCTTCTGGCGCTCTAAATGGTGAATGAGGTGCATTGGTAGGAATATATAGGAAAAAAGGAGCTTCACTCGATGCCATGTCTTTCACATAGTCAATAGCTTCATTGAACCAAACATCGGTAGCATAACCTTCATATTTTTTAGGTTGACCATTTAGGAAGTAAGTATCATCAAATTGAGTATTAGCCCAATAATCTGGGGTTTGCCCAACACCACCAGCACCATGAATTAACACATGATCAAAACCTTGTTCTTGCGGTCTAAATGGATAATTATCTCCTAAATGCCATTTACCAAAAATTGCTGTTTTATAGCCACCTTCTTTTAGTGCTTCAGGCAAGGTTTGAATTTTATCTGACATTAAGTGGCGACCCATCACAGTGTGCCAAACACCAGCACGTAACGAATATTGACCACTCATTAACGCAGCGCGCGTAGGAGAACATGTTGGGTCAACATGGAAGTTGGTAAATTTAACGCTTTGATTTGCGAAAGAGTCTAATGTTGGTGTCTTAATAATAGGGTTATTGTTATGTGCTAAATCACCATAGCCTTGATCATCTGTCATGATCAAAACAATATTTGGACGTTTCTCTGCTTGAGCTTTTTGCTCGGAATTTGTCTTAGATTCACTACAGCCAGTTACCAAAAAAGAAAATGCGCTAATCAATAATATTGCCCGTATCTTGGTCAAATTAACTTTATGTTTGTCTTTAAGGAATTTTATCACTTTGCTTCCAACCTCTATTATTTCCTGCTTGCAATCATTTCAAATGTCAGGAAAAGCTTCTTATAGTAAAACGATTACTTTAGTTCTACTGCGTTTAACCGCATGGCTATACGCTAGATTACTAACAAATCATTAGTGCGCTTTTATATATAATGTTACACTAGATATGTTGTGTCAAGCTTTTAGGGGACTTCTGATTTTAAGGGAGGGTTACAGTATGCTCTAAAATAGTGGCCAAATTCACCATACCACTACCCCCGTTAAGGTGTACTATAATATTATAATGAAATCACGAATTATAAGATGAGAGAACGGTTATGTTTACTGATACTGTTAATTATTGGATGCCAATCGTCGCTGTAGGCTTATCATTTCTAATATGCCTAGTAATATTAATTTATTCTATCGTGACATTTAAAGAAAAACACTAAAGAATCAGTACACATTTTATATGGTCCCATTAAGTAAAGAGTGCCTAAAAGACTTAAAGCGATGTCATGCACTTGACCTCCGTTCAAGGTTGATTATTGCAAAACAGGCTAAATTAGAAAAACTAAGGTAAACCGATTAAATATTAAGCGTATGCGTAACATAGTTAGCTCACTTCGAGGCAGTTTCGGCTTAAAGCGATCACCCTAAGCCATTGATGGATTTAAACGAGTTTAAAAATTATGTTTGCCTTAAATGGATTATTTAGGCTTTGTTTTAACGTAGAGCTAGCCCACCATCTGTACAAATTCCTCCGAACGATTAAATTTAGATATGGTTCATGATTAACGCGTTTAAAAACATGCAGTCATTTTGCTTGATAACTCAAAATTAGCAAAAAATGTAAAAAGCTAAACAAGCTTTGATGTCTTTGTACCCGTTTATATCCATTGTTGACCAGTGAAATTTCTAAAAAACCATTACCATCATGTTTACCTAAAAATCGAACTTCGCTTTCTCTTGCCAACGCAAAGTTATTGGCATCAAAACCACAATCATTAACCGTTTTTCTCCAGCGTTTTTCAATTCGCTGTGATTCTTCAATCGATAAATCTGCTCGGTAAAACTTGAACTTTAGATGTCGCTCTTTAAGGCCTAACACCTGACAGAAGCGCATAAAATCAGTCGATGCGGTTAAGTTAGGACTCCTTAAGGCATAATCTTTTCCTGGTACGGCGAAATTCAATACTTCCAAACTCAACCTAACGTTGGCTAATGTTAACGTTTCAATACCAATACTTTCATCGAATTTGTTACAAAGATACTTAAACACTTTGCTGGATTTTGCGACTTTAGCATCTGCTTTGGTCACATTATCAGCTTGGTTTAACCTTGGAAAAGTTGGAATTAGTGGAAGTCGCTTACCTATACGTGGGTAGTGTTGATGTACTTGTTCAGCATTGTTAAGCAGCTGCTGTAATTGTTCTAATGGAACATTGTAATATTGAGATGACTCGATAACTGAACTGTTCTTTAAGGCATTAAGTGCCCTAGCCCAAGTCAAGCTGCTGATTTCAGTATTTGGTTTTATGTCTCTTACATACGTTGAAAATGATGGTACTGACAACGATGATGTTAATGGTGCTGGTTTAACCGCCAACTTTGCTTCAGTTTCTCGAGTATAATAAACTAATCTTTCTGCCAAACTTAAGCCCTGTTCTGGTTCTAGCAAGAATACTCGTCCGACACATTCAGAAGTAAAATATTTAGTTAAAGTAAAGTAAGGCTTAAACTCTAAGTAGTGCAAGATATCTTTAAGGTGTAGATAGCTATTTAGAGTAGATTGAACATCTTTGTGCCCCATTAGATGGGCTAACATAAACATCTTTTTGCGGCTATTCATTTTATAGCGTAATCGCGTTTGTAACCGTTGAAGATAATCATTATCAAATATTTGATTATCGAACATCGTTAGTTGTGCTCGTCCTTGCATGATGATTTTTGAATTCAGACGACACCAAGTCCAGTTTGCAAAGCTATGACGAAGATGATGAATTCGTAAAGTGTAATCTTGTGTAAAATGTCGGATTAGATCTGTTATTAAATCATATGCTTGATTGACTCGTTTCGAATCATCAAACAACAGCGCCTTTTTGTTGGAACCTGAGTGCTGCTGCATTTGATATCTTACTCGCAATTTTTCTATGGCATTCTTTGGCCAAAGAGCATCTAATGGTATTTCACGACGAGCGGAAGTTGTTTTTAACGATCGATGTTGGTTTGGTCTGACCGAAAGCTGCACATAATCAAATTCATCTTTGTTTGTTGCATTGACTGCAAATGAAAAATCAGCCCATGTTAATTTAGCCGATTCATTCCTGCGTAAGCCGCTGTAAAAGCAAAAACATAACAAAAAATAGCCATATTGATAGACAACACCATTTAGAAAATTTTCTAATAGATATTCTAGGGCTTCATCAATATGACTTGGTGAAATTAAATTCGCATCAACTTCACTAGAACTACCAACAACATCAATATCCGATAAGCAGAGATCACGAACCAAATTTGTTTCGACTAAAAACTGAGCGAAATAATATACATATTTTTTTCGTTGGGCAGACGTAAAAGCTTCAGCCGATTCATTCAATTTATTAGCCCAATCTTCACCCGATAATAATCCTAGGTCGCACGTACTAAATACTGCTAGAAAAGGCTTGCTTAGACTTTTCACGTAATCAACGGTAGTGGCTAACTTTAAACGGCGTTTATTAGTGCCTCCGTTTTTCAACAGAGAGAATAACCAAGAACATAACAACCAAAGGTATGGATTAGTTGTGACTTCGTATGACTTAAGCATTTCACTTATAAAGGCTAAACACGCTGCACGTGGTTCTTTGTTTTCATCAAGCCCATTAAGTGTTAAGACAATTTCATCTAATTGTTTTAACGTGATATCAATAGCAATAAAACAATGGTCGTTGTTTTTAACAGACCGCCAAGGCTTCAACTCATTTGTGCCGGCTTCATTTCCACCTAGCAAGTGAGGTTCTGAATGCAGACATGCTTTATCTGTTAACATACGCATAAAAGCATGTTCTGGTAATGCCTGGCTCACACTGGGTAAGAAATACATCTGATACTGTACTGGCCCTAAATGCAGTATATTGTGAATTTTTCGAAGCGTACGTAATTTTAAAATTGATAGATCTGCCCAATTAAATTCAGATACCGTGCTTAAATATTTTACGATACACAATTTAATCTTTGATGTGCTTTGCTTGACGTTAGCCAATTGCTGTAAAGCCATAACCGCAACATCACTCAATACATATCTTGTTGGATCTGTTGCACTCATCTGCTTTTGCCAATAACAAATCCCTCCAACATAAAACACATCCTGTGGATGCTCAAGAATCGACAAAAGTTCCTGAGTCTTGCTCACGTTGACAGTTAAATAAACTAACAGTGCAGCTCGACCAAGCTTTTCATTGTTAGATAGTTCTCTATTAGGGCTAATTAATTCCTTATCGAGAAGCGTATATAACATATCAACAATGGGCAATTTGACGAGATCTACTGGTGACAAAATAGGTTTGTCTCGTTTAAGTGTCACAATAGACGGTATGTTAGGAGAATCTATTCCATGATGCTTTTTGGCATAGTTGAGTATTGACTGTAATATCAACAACTGGGTTTGTTTGCCTAAAACCGCTGGTTTTAGTTGTGCAATTAACTCGTCTAACTCATCAGGTATAATTTTTGTTTCTGAACGAATGAATCGTTTTTTTAAATGCCCGAGTAAGTTTTTATATGAAGAAAAAAATTGTTCTTCATTTTTAATTTGTAAATCTTCCTCAGCCGTATTCTCATATTGTTCAACGTAGGCATTTAACACCTCTCGATATAAGGGGTGTAACTTTCCTCTTTCATTGAGTATTTTTATGAAATGACGGACTTTAATACTTTCCATCCTACCTCCGCAAATAACTCATCAAGCACAGGAACCAATTCATTGATAGCTTCAATATGACTTAATGCTGAATAATGACCTAATGGCACCTCACCTGCTTGCCAATGACCCATTTGGAAATTGATTAACTCCGGACATATGTTTTTCTCTAGTAAGTGGGATTTCAACCAATGCCGTCCTGCATTTGCCGGCAGTTGAATTTCATTTTTACAATAATTCACCAGCTCTGAAGGCGATAAATTTTTCGCAACCACACTATTGCCTTGTCTATATAAAAAAAAGAAAGGACCTTGCTCTTTGCGCGAATTCCGTATGATTCTGTACCATTGTGAAGCCTGAGAATGGTTAAAACTCAACACGCTTTGATCAACGTCTACTATGTTATCAATGGTGCGACTTAACTTTGGCATCAATACACGCAAGATAGAACGTAAACACCCTAAGTGACGTTTATATTCTTTCAACTGCGAAGCTAGAATATTGGGAACTGCTACGATACGAGAATGACTAAAATCAGAATCATCTTTGTCACTTATACCCATTAAATTTAAGGATGGTAAAAATAAGGCGAATGTCGGTAACGGATTCCAAGCAGCTCTATAACCGGTTCCAAAAAGCAACATCCAAGCTGTATAAGCTGTAAATGCATTATGATAATCAACAATATCATTTATGTGATGCTGATAACTGGGTATAGATGCCGAGACTTTAGCTGTTAACGCATTAATTAATGTAGAAATGGCATCATTTGTCGGTGTAAATGATGAGCCTATGAATGAATTAGCTTGATCAAAATGTCTTAGTTCAAATAATGAAATCGGTAATGGCTTACCCGTATACTTTGCAATATCTTGTTCGACATTTTGCCATAATTTGTCAAGTTGCTCGCTTCGAAAATGGTCACTGACATTAGCATAACTTCTCGCTACACGAGTCGTATACATATTCACAGCATAGCTATAGTCGATAAAAATAGAATCGATAACATCTGTTGAATTAAGATAGTAACTTATAAAGTTAACTAAACGCCTCACACTAACACGGCCTGAAGCATGACGATCTGATAACTTTTTCAGTTTTCGAACCACTAAGCGATAAATGACTTTTGAATCTTTTTCCTTAATGATTGGTCCAGTTAACTTAGCCCCCCTATTTGCAACAATCAGTTTATGTAAAAACACAGGGCATGGTGTAAAAACCTCCTCTTTGATTTCCCTGAGCCCTTCATTGTTCAACTTAGCTTTTGCTGAATGGCTGACATAGAAAAACCACCACCCTTGACCCAACTCATCAACATAAAGCCCTTGCTGTTTGCTAGATAAGTCCGTAAATACAACTAAACTTTGTATTTCTTTTACTGACTTACTTAATAATAACATTAGCCATATCACGATAGTCATTTCGCGGTTGGCTGGTTGATTGCCTAATTCGATTAATTTTCCAATGAGGAAGTTAAGTTCTTCTGGCATTAATAACTGCGTATTTTGTATCCCCATATTATGAGAGCGACGGACACTTGCAGTGACATCAATGGCTTTTCTATTTTGTACATGCCTATTGAACGGAATTACAGTGTCTAGTAATTCTGTTTTATCACGTTTCGAATCAACATCACGGTTATTAATAACAAATATCTGGGCAGGAAAATGGTCATCTTCATTTAGCCCTTCACTACTGGGGATTAATGGTTCATCGGGAATTAATGCGAAAATGTCATCATAAGCACCAACAATCGGAATTGCAGTTGGATCTGCATAGCGTTTTGGTACTCTGTCTAATGGCGATCTTTTACGGCATTTATGTTTTGCGGGCTTCCAATCATTAGTAAAGAAATGACAAAGTGTCCGTAGATAGTTTTTATTGGGTTGATATGTCCAGGTTTCTTTACTATCAAGATATTGGTCTAGTTGGCGTGCAATAGCCGTTGGAGGATCGCCCGTTGAATTTGGAATTGTCTCACGTACAAAATTCAGTTCAGCTACATTGGTTCTCATGAAAAGCCTGAAATTAGAACATGCATCCTCCTCCCTGGTTGAGGATTCCCTTGCCAAGTCTTTATCTCTTAGGGTATCTAATACTAAAAAATAGTGGTTGATGAATGCAGCAAATAGCTCACATGATTTTATCGTCAGGTTATACTCGTAAGATTTGAGTAATACAACATAGAAAGGATATTCACTACACCATCCTTTTTGATACTTAGTCCGATGATATTCATTGCTGATAAAACGGTCATCAACATGAAAACTATAATTGTGTAAGGCATCAAATATATAAGTTGGCAGGTGCAAGTCTTTCATTATGGATTGTGCAGAATGGAAAGATATATTTCTGATGCGGACTATCATTTGAAAAATTTGTTTAAGTCCTCCGAGAGATTCTGGTGCGAATATACGCTCGACAAACTCCTCTAAATCTTCACTGACTTCGTCTTTGCCAATTTGTGGCATCTTGAGTTCGCAATATCGACAAATATGCTCTATTAGATATTGCTTCAGACTTCTCATCTTAATTTAACCGTTTTAGTACTGACATGTAACCACTCACACAACTGAGTTTTGGTTTTTATCATTGGAAATAGCGACTGCCATTGTGGGGAATTAAATACAGATGGGTGTTCATCAGAAACAAACCATGCAGACAAAGAATCAGTGATTGAGTCACCAGTGACGTTAACAAACTGTTTTAATAAGGGCCTTACAATATCATTAAGCATTAATAAGTGGAGGATGTCTTTATTAGGACGCCGAGGTAATACAATGCAAGGTATCAAAGCTTTGTCTTCCCCTGCATATAATTTACATAGCTTTTGGTACGTCAATAATCCAGAAATTATTCGATAATAACCGGCCCCTGTTTTACTTACTAGCAAGGGGGCTTGATATGAATCGAGCAATATTGATGCTGGTGATTCTACACTATCATCCGAGCTTGGTTTTAGTGTGCTAAGAAGGTTAAACGATTCACAAAATGATTTAAGCGAACGCTCAAGTTGAAGCTGATTAAATGCAACCATTTCAAGTTTAACGTCGACTAACAATTTTACTAGGCTCTTGTTGAAATGCTCAGCATGTGGGTTCATAACTCCCTCTCAATTACAAAATAGTGGTCAATTTAGACATTTATATATTGTGCCTATTTTGTGACCAAATCAAGCAAGATTATTATGAATCATCTCATAAATTAGCGAAAGTCAGGTGCGAAATTTAATCAAAAGCCTCTATTTTTAGAGGGTTTATATTAAGAATCAAAGCTTTGAAGGGTTGAGAGGGGTAATCTATTAACGTCTTGACATGGTGGGGGTCGGTGGTTCGAATCCACTCAGTTGTACCATCTCTTTTGAGATTGATTTAGATATACAACTGTAGCTCAGCTGGTTAGAGCACCACCTTGACATGGTGGGGGTCGGTGGTTCGAATCCACTCAGTTGTACCAAATCAATAATTGAGATTAAGCCAGCGAAAGCAGTTTTTTTTGTCTTTAAATTCTTTATAATCTCATCAACTGCAATCGCTAACAAAAAATCCAATAAATTTTATTTTTACTATGATTCACTGCAATTTGATATCAACAGAAATAAAAAACGGCCTATTGGCCGTTTGTGATTATCGAATTAACTTAATGATATTTACTTAGCATCATAGCCATTAGGGTTGGCCGATTGCCAGCGCCAAGTATCGACCATCATTTGATCTAAAGAGCGATTGGCTTGCCAGTTTAAGGCATCATTAGCTTTAGTTGCATTTGCCCAAAAAGCGGGTAAGTCACCTGCTCTTCGTGGACTAACTTCATAGGGTATCTTCTTATCTACTGCTTGCTCAAACGCAGTAACAATTTCAAAAACAGACACACCATTGCCTGTTCCTAAATTAAACGATTCAACTCCAGCAAAATCTTGATTGTCGTTCAACCATTTCATTGCTGCGACATGACCTTCAGCAAGATCCATCACATGTAAATAATCTCGTTCACAAGTCCCATCTTTTGTTGGGTAGTCCGAGCCGAATATGCTCAGTTTTTCACGCTTACCTACCATCACTTGCGCTACATAAGGTAATAAATTATTTGGGATACCTTTTGGTGACTCACCAATTTTGCCGCTTTCATGTGCTCCAATAGGATTAAAATAGCGCAGTGACACACCTCTAAAATGCGGATTTGAAGCTGCAGTATCTGCCATTATACGTTCAACCATTACTTTGGTTGCCCCATAAGGACTTGATGGCGTACCTAATTTCATGCTCTCTACATAAGGCACTTCATTTTCTTCACCATAAACGGTTGCTGATGAACTAAAAATAAAATTATTGACCTTGTGTTCTGCCATCGCTTCTAGCAAACAAACTGAGCCATGAACATTGTTTTGATAATACTCTAATGGAATTTGTGCAGATTCACCTACAGCTTTAAGCGCTGCAAAGTGGATTACTGTATCAATATTATGCGAACTAAATACGTTGGACAGCTGATGCTTGTTTCTTATATCGCCTTCAATAAAGGTAACACTTTTACCTGTTAATGATTCAACACGTTTAATAGATTCAATACTTGAATTAAATAAATTATCGAAAACGACTACATTGCAGTTATTTTCTATTAATGACAAAACAGTGTGCGAACCGATATACCCTGCACCACCTGTAACTAAAACGTTCATTTATCTTCCTTAATGAATTCATACTATTTAAAGGTCATTAACCATTTCTGCTCACATCATGTTTACATTTACTGATTTTGAACTTTTATTACAAAAAAAGCTAATAAAAAAAAGCGGGGTTCAACAAAAACCACTGTAAACAATGCGTTTATGTTCTTTTATTACAGTTAAATTAAAAAGTTGAGATATGATTTTTGGCTTACTCCTGAATATATTATATCTAAATTTGACTCAGTAATTTAATTATTTACGCTCATCCTATTGATATTTTCACGGTTATTAAAAATTAAAACCAGTTTGAAACATCTGACACATAAAATTACACATTCAAACAGTAAGGGTTTAACAAACTCTGTAACATGCACTTATAATACTGTTAACGAATTTGTCATAGGCACAAGTCTATGATTTAGCTTTAAGCAAGAGGAAGTGCCGTGGCTACTGCAAAGCAAATTATTCTCCCTATTGGCATAATAGGTGTAGGCGTAATCATTACTGGTTTGTTGGTTTCTATGCAAAAACCACCCGAAGAGAAACCGCCAGTTGATAATACCCCGCTTGTATCTGTCGAAACCATTAATTATAAACCAATGACATTTACCGTTAGCTCTTATGGTGTCGTCAATGCCAAATATCATACTGAATTGGTGGCACAAGTCAGTGGTGAAATCACTTATTTATCTGACGCATTTGTTAAAGGTGGTTTCATTAAAAAAGGCGATGTCCTGGCAAGAATTGATCCTAGCGACTATGAGTCAGCGCTGTTAGATGCACAAGCTAATTTGGCTTCAGCCAAAGCAACGTTAGTTCAAGAAAAAGCTAACGCACAAGTAGCTGAGCGCGAATGGGCTGAGATTACTGACAGTAAGCCAAGTGATTTAAGCTTGCGTAAACCACAATTAGCCCAAGAAATTGCCAAACTAAAAAGTGCTGAAGCTGGATTGTTACGTGCAAAAAGGAATCTTGAACGAGCAATAATTAAAGCGCCCTATGATGCATTAATTGGCAGTCGTAATATCGGTTTAGGCACATACGTAGGTAATGGATCGCCTATCGGTTTAGTTTATAGCACTGATAAAGCTGAAGTTCGATTGCCACTTGCAGACAAAGAAATGCAATATTTAGATCGTAAAGGTGCAAATGCAGAAGTCACTTTGGTGGGTAACTTTGCAGGTGAAAAACAAGAATGGATTGGCACTATCGTTCGTAGCGAAGGGGTGATTGACAGTAAAAGTCGGATGACTTACTTAGTTGCTGAGATTGATGACCCATATGGGCTTAATAGTAACCATAAAGAATTAAGATACGGTACTTATGTTACTGCTCACATTGGCGGTACTCATGCAGGTCAAGTGGCCGTTGTCCCGCGCCATTTAATCGTGAATGGCCTTGTTGCGACAATGGATAAAGACAAAAAATTACGTTATCTGCCCGTTAATATTATTAGACAAGATGGCAGCAACGTCATTATCTCAAGTGGTTTAGAAGAAGGTATGAGCATCATTACTTCTGCTCTTGATTACCCTGTTGAAGGAATGACGGTGGCCTTACCGACCGATAAAATTCTTCAAGTAGAGCCTAAGGTTGGTGTTGATTCTGACACTGCTATCGCCATGGACGATAAGGAATAAATTCATGGAAGATACTCATAAAGGCATAATTGCTTGGTTTGCCCGTAACAGCGTTGCGGCAAACTTATTAATGATCATTATTTTATTAGGCGGCTTGTTAACGGCTAATACGATTCGTAAACAATTTTTTCCCGCAGTTGAAATCAACTGGATTGAATTCAGTGCTGTATATCCAGGCGCTGCTCCGCAAGAAGTAGAAGAAGGCATTACCGTAAAAATTGAACAGGCACTTGAAACCGTTCAGGGATTACAACGCGTCATCACCTACTCTAATCGAAATCAAGCTAATGGCTACTTTCGAATTGAAGATTCTTATGATCCGCAAATCGTACTTGATGAAGTTAAATCTGAAATTGGTTCAGTATCTACCTTCCCTGCGGGAATGGAGTTTCCAAAAGTAGAACGTATCAAGATTCGTCAAGAAGTCATGTACTTAAGTCTTTATGGAGATTTGTCACAGCGACAACTTAAAGATCTAGGTGAAAAAATCCATAAAGAAATCATGCAGCTGCCTAACGTTAACATTGCAGACTTCTATGGTGGGTTAAATTATGAAATTAGTGTTGAAGTCAGTAAAGATAGATTACGTGAGTTTGGGCTTAATTTTAATGATGTTGCTGAAGCAGTTCGAGGTTATTCTCGCAACATGTCTGCGGGTCAAATTAAAGCAGAAAATGGATATATTAACTTACGTGTAGAAAACCAAGCTTATGTCGGTTATGAATTCGAAGATTTGCCCTTACTCACTTTAGATGATGGGACAAACCTCTTATTAGGCGATGTTGCGACTGTCAATGACGGCTTTGAAGAAGGGATTCAGTATTCTAAATTCAATGGCCAAAATGCAGTGACTTTCTTTGTCGGTGCGGCTAAAAATCAGAGTATCACCGATGTCGCTGATACCATGAAAGCCTACATTGCCAAGAAGCAGGCCTTACTACCAGAAGGAGTCACGCTAGAGCCATGGGTAGATATGACCTACTATCTTGATGGTCGCCTTGATTTAATGCTAGACAGCATGAAAACAGGAGCTGTGTTGGTCTTTTTCATGCTGGCATTATTTTTACGTGTACGTTTAGCTTTTTGGGTGATGATGGGCTTACCCGTCTGTTTCCTCGGTACCTTATTATTCATGCCGATGGCGTTTATTGATGTAACCATTAACGTAATTAGCTTATTCGCGTTTATTTTAGTACTGGGTATTGTCGTTGATGACGCCATTGTAATGGGTGAAAGTGCCCATACTGAGTGCCAAGAAAATGGTCAGAATATTGATAGCGTGATCCGTGGTGTAAAGCGTGTCGCAATGCCGGCAACATTTGGTGTATTAACCACCATAGCCGCATTCTTGCCAATCACTCTTGATGATGGTCCTTCTTCTGCCTTTGGTCAGGCAATCGGTTTTGTAGTGATACTCTGTTTACTGTTCTCATTAGTAGAATCTAAACTGATCCTCCCTTCTCATTTAGCCCACATGAATAAACCTAAGGTTGTTCAACCAGGCTCTAAAAATCCTTTAGATTGGTTACGAAATGGGGTTAATTTTGTTCAGGGTAAAATTGAGAAGAATTTAACCCTATTTATCAGTAATATCTACAAACCAAGTCTTACATTAGCCGTTAAATACCGCTATGCGGTTATTTCAACCTTTATTATGCTCATTGTGATTTGTGCTGCGTTATATATTAGTGGTTTAGTCCGCTTTATTGGGCAACCTAAAATCCCTCACGATTTTCCAAGGATCAGCTTGGAAATGAATGTTGATGCTGCAGAGACTGCAACACTTGATGCAGCGCATTCTATCGAAGCTGCATTAAGACAAGTTGAAACTGAGCTTGAAGATAAATACGGGCAAGGCATGATTGCTGAATTACAAGTTGAATTACAAGGTCGTACTCGTGCTGAAGTAAGAACCAAACTTGTTGACCCAGAATTAAGGCCGATTAATACCTTTGAAGTCGCTGAAATGTGGCGTCAAGCAATGCCGAAAATACCCGGCGTTAAGTCTTTTGAAGTTCAAGATAGCTTGTTTGGTGGTGGACGCGATGATGGTGATATTAGCTTTAGATTAGAAGGCAACGATGACGTACAGCTGATCGCCGCTTCTCAAGCACTAAAAGATAAGCTTAATACCTTAAAAGGGGTTAGTGACGTTAATGACAGCCGTCAGTCTTCAGCGAAAGAAGTGCAGTTTAACTTAAAACCATTAGCACATAGTCTTGGGCTAACCCTGGCGAATATTGCTTCGCAGGTAGGTAATAGTTTTTACGGTCTTGAAGCACAACGTATCATTCGTAATGGTGAAGAAATTAAAGTAATGCTTCGCTACCCTGAAGCACAACGAAACTCCATCGCCTTGGTACAAGAGGTATTAATTAAAACACCTCAAGGTGCAGAACTTCCCTTATCTGAAGTCGCTAACATTGAAGTAGTACAAGGGGTTAATAGTATTCGCCGCGAAAACGGTAATCGTACTATTAATGTATGGGCATCTGTAGATGCTGAGCAAGCTGAGCCGTTTAAACTTGCAAAAGATATTCGTGATAACTTCATGCCAGAACTATTAACCAAATATCCACGGGTTAAGAGTGAAGTGTCAGGCAATATTCAAGAGCAATTGGACAGTGCTGACACGCAACTACGAGATTTTATAATCTCAATGTTAGTGATTTACAGTTTACTTGCTATCCCGCTTAAATCTTACGTACAGCCATTTATGATTATGTCTGTGATCCCATTCGGTGTTATTGGTTCGATGTTAGGCCATATCATTTTAGGTATAGATTTAAGTGCCCTTTCTGTATTCGGTATTATTGCAGCTGCGGGTGTGGTGGTGAATGACTCTCTGGTCATGGTCGATTACGTTAATAACTCTCGTAAGCGAGGTATACCGTTAAATGAAGCGGTTATTAATGCGGGTTGTCGTCGATTTAGAGCGATCATGTTGACTTCGTTAACTACATTTATTGGTTTGATGCCGATTATGACAGAAACCAGTATGCAAGCGCAGATGGTAATTCCTATGGCTGTATCACTAGCCTTTGGTGTTTTGTTTGCAACAGTTGTGACGCTTTGTTTAATCCCTTGTCTTTATATTGCCATTGAAGATATGCGCGTTATTGCTCAAAGAATTTGGAGATTATATGTTCCGGAACCAGCCGAAACAAATTCAGGCTTAGAGCAACAACCTAGTCATCGTGCTAGTTAGATAACTCAGTATGTATTAATCGGTTTATCGTTAAACGATTACCTTAATTAAAAAAGCGAAACGTAAGTTTCGCTTTTTTTGTAATAGCTCATAAATTTAGTATCGATGCCTAGACGTTTTGTTAAATCAGCTACAACTACAAAAGAATGTCATATAGTGACGCTATGATGAGAATGAACATAACAATAATTAGTAAGGATCAATTGTGTCAAAGATTCCCTTAGTTTCGAAATTCATATTTACATTAGGCAGTATTATATTATCGATATCTGTCACAGCTACCGATATACAACAGCCGCTTAATGATGCTTCAGAATCTACACAAGAGCACGTATTGTTGATATCAATTGATGGTTACCGCTATGACTATAATGAACTACACCAACCACAACATATCAAAGAGTTTGCCAACAATGCTGCCACCGTTAAGCAGTTTGTGCCCTCCTTTCCAACAGTCACTTTCCCGAATCATTTGACACTCGTTACCGGCCTGTATCCTGCGAATCACGGCATTATTTCAAACCGTTTTTATAATCCTCAATTAGAACGTGATTATGCGATGAACATTAGTGAAGCCGTAACGGATGGTCAATTTTATCAAGGTGTACCGTTATGGTCATTAGCGCGTCAGCAAGGGTTAAAGTCTGCTACTTATTTTTGGCCTGGTTCAGAAGCTGAAATAGCGGGTTTTAGACCGAATTACTGGCTCAAATATGATGGAAGTACTCCTAATGAAGAAAGAGTCCAGCAAGTGATAGACTGGTTTTCGTTACCTGAAGATGAACGACCACAATTCGTGACATTATACTTTTCAGATGTTGATAGCGCAGGACATCACCATGGTCCAGAAGCATCACAAACGCGAGATGCAGTACTATATATAGACACTATGATCGGTAATTTGCTTACTGAATTAAAAGATTTACCTTTTGAAGTTAACGTGATTATCACTTCAGATCATGGTATGGCAAAAGTGGATGAATTTGATCGGGTATATACAGATCAGTTAATCGCCAATAATCAAAAACTAATTAAAAAGTTTATTTTTAACAATGACGCGGCATTTTCGTTAGTCACAGCAACGGGTAAAGATAAACAACAGGATCTCAAGCAACTTAAAGAGTTGGTTTCTCAGGTTGAAGGACTCGAGTTTTACTTACAAGCAGATGTGCCAAGCCACCTGCACTTTACCGGTAATACTTCAATTGGGGATGCTGTCATTGTGAGTAATAATTACTATATTACTAGTACTGATGCTAAACCAGGCGTTATCGGCAAGCATGGTTATGATCCTGAAGTAATCACAGATATGAATACCGTACTCTATGCTCAAGGGCCAATGTTTAAACAAGGCGCTACGATACAACAAGCTAAAAACATTCACCTGTACCCTCTCATCGCTCATATTTTAGGTTTAACAGTAACAGAAAAGATTGATGGTGAATTGTCAGTATTAAGTCCGCTTTTAAAACATTAAAACAACTAAATGGATAAAACCAATCTAAAGCCTTTTATGACGAGTTAACTGAGTAAGCTAAACGGTTAAATTGGTTTGTTACCGCATTGAAAGCGTAAATGTAAGAGAACATTATGAATCACATGATTGCTGAGGCAAAACGCCTTCGTGGTAACCTGTTTTCTTAGGTAAAGAGATGCACAAACTAGATATAAAATTATTGATAACGGGTGAATAGCCTATCAGGTACGTTTTGTGTAAAAAATCAATTATACAAATCCAACTTAAAAGGCCAATTGCCAAATTCAATTGGCCTTTGTTGTACTGAATGTCACTAACTTTTCTCGGCCGCCATGATTTGTTGATATAACTTGTCTTTCATCTCAACGCGATGTTGCTTTAAGTCATGAATAGAATCATCAGATATGGGTGAATCTTTTAATTCTAATTCACGAATTTGTTTGTCCAACTTATCGTATTGCTGTAATACAGTTGCAAATTCAGCATCAGATTTATTTAGCGCTGCAATGGTGTCTAAGTGATCAGGAAATTCATTTCGAAGAGAGTGATTTTCACCTAACATATAAGCCTCATTTATTTATCTTAATATTACATGTTCATTGGTTCTATTTTCGAGTTTTGAAGGTAACGATTTTCAACTTTAAATCTCATATAAAATGTAGAGCACTTAGCATAAAATACAAGCATATTTTCTCAATATAGAATTTCTGACACAAAATAAGTGCTCAAAAAACATTCAACCCTTTATAAATACAAGGTGTTTGATCTAATCTATTCAAAACTTTGAATAAAAGTATTGAATCACTGCTAAAATATATGCCTATAAAAAAGAGTACGAATCGAATTCAATATGACATCTAAAGCACAACCCCAATTTGGCAAAGTCACTATTATTGGTAATGCCAATGGTGATTGGCAAGCTGCTACTCACGGTTATACCATTATATTTAATGGCACTATTGCTAGTGGCGATAACATTATCAATATTTGTAATGGTCCTTATGCAGGTTCAACTGAAGATTTTGTCGTTACTGGACCTCATAGTGATTGGTTAACAACCAATTTATCAATAGTCGCTCGCGAATTAGAATTGAAGCTCAAATGCTGGCCTTCATCTGGGTTAGTCAGTTTTGTGTTATTTAGTCGATTAAACTGTGATTTAGCACTTGAAAGAATGTCATTACTACCTAGCCTTAAACGCAGTGAAGATATGTCGTTAAAACAACATTTACCCTGTGTTGTTCATAATTGGCTTGGTGAACGTAGGATTGCAATAGAAGTACATCAACAAAGTAATGCACAACAAGCTATGTGGCCTGCTCTATTATTAAATGAAACGGCAGCACAGAAAACTGATTTCCAGGATCAAAAATCTAGCAGTGTTACACAAGTTATACCTATAACTGATTCTATTCTGCATCAAATACATGACCCATATCAGTTAATGATTGAGTTAACGTTACAAAATCAAAGCTCCCATGCTGCCCTCAATAATTTACGATATCTTAACCAACTTCCGCAGTCTGCTTGGTTGGCAGTAGTGACACAACAAAAACTGCTTGATGTCGAACAAGTGTTTTTCGACCAATACCCTGAAAAATTAACAGGCTTTTGGTATTTATCTGATAATGAAGCTTCAACATGGTTAGATAAAATTCGTTTTAATTTAGCACTGTGTCAGCAACATTTATCTGACTATCAGTAGATTTAATATTTTACTTTAGCAATACCCTTTTCTTAGCTTATCAACACCAAAGCATTATTTATCATTGCCTATTTCTCTGCTAATACTATTCATACAAGGATTTGTTATCAAATAGTACTAATAGAAGGAATAGTTGATGAAATGGCTTCCAGCAATATCAATCGTCTCGATAAGCTTAATTACACTAGTCACCCCATTTAAAGATGCTCAGGCAAAACAACCAAAATTGATTTTACAAATCACTGTAGATCAACTCAGGGGGGATTTATTGCAACGTTATCAGCAGCATTTCTCTGACGATGGCTTTGAATATTTAATCAATGAAGGGATTTATTACAAAGAAGCTCATCATCAACATGCGATTACTGAAACGGTTGTAGGGCATACTACGCTAGCCACAGGAGCACATCCTTCAACACACGGCATGGTGAGTAATTTATGGTTTGATAAGCAAATGCAGCAACCAATTTACAATGTACAAGATGAACAACACCCACTTTTAAGTGCAAATGCTGCTGTCGATGCAAAAAATGAAATCGATCCCACACAAAAAGCCAGTAAAGTTGAAGGCCGTTCACCCAAAAATATTATGGCGACCACGTTTAGTGATGAGCTTACTGCCAGTAACAATGGCCAATCTAAAGTCTTTGCAGTATCAGTTAAGGACCGCGGAGCTATCACATTAGCAGGTCATACTGGAAAAGCATTTTGGTTTTCTAAATCAGCCGGTGAATTTGTTAGTAGCGATTATTATTACAAACAATATCCACAATGGGTAACAAACTGGAATAAAGCGAATCCAATATCGACATATGCCAACACCCAATGGCAATTATCAAAACCTGCTCAGCAATATTTATTCGGTGATAATCAGAATCACGATTGGAAAACAAAATTACCGGGTTACGGAATTACATTCCCACATGAATTTGGCCCTAGTGATAACCCCTACTTTAGTACTTTTTTAACCGTAAGCCCTATCGGTGATGAAATGACTGCTGATTTCGCTAAAACAGTCATTACTAACAATAATCTTGGTAACAATAGTCATGATAGCCAAATTGTGACTGATTATTTATCGATAAGCTTTTCATCAACCGATTATGTTGGCCATATCTTTGGCCCATCCAGCTTAGAAGCAGAAGATAATCTACTTAGACTCGATAGGACATTGGCCTCTTTATTTGGTTTTATTGATGACAACATTGGTTTAGAAAACACACTGATCGTGTTATCAGCTGATCATGGTGCTCCTGAGGCGCCGGGATACTTAACGCAATTTGGTATCAAAGCTAAACATTTCGACTTAGCAAGTTTAGAAAAAAATGCTGCCATTCAGTCTTTAAAAAGCAAATGGAAAATTACAGGAGATTTGTTTGTTAATGCATGGCAACCTTATATTAATTTGGATCATGACAAGCTAGCTGAACAAAAAGTGCCATTAGCGGAAGCAACAACACAAGTCGCTAATGTACTCAATAGTGTTTCAGGTATTCATCGAGCATATAGCTTTAATCATTTATTAAATGGCAATGTGCCTAACGATGAAATTACTCAAAAAGTGCAAAACAGTTTTTACCCTAGCCGCTCAGGAGATATTTACTTAGTTTTTGAGCCAAATGTATTTGTGGCAGATTTTGACGGTCTCAATGTTGCCTCTGTACATGGTTCTCCGTGGCGCTATGACACCCATGTACCTATTATATTTGCTGGCATGAAACTTAAAGGACAAACTATAAACAGGCCTGTTGCAACTGTCGACTTAGCACCGACACTCAGTGCATTGATGAATATCAACGCTCCTTCAAGTGCTGTCGGATACCCACTAAAAGAGGTTTTGGTAAAGTAGCGACAAGCTTCTCAACGTAAATCCACCTCAATTTATAGATGTTGGTGTAAAGGCTGCTGTAGGCAGCCTTTCTCATTATAAAAATGATTAACTCATAGTGAGATTGAATTTTACAAATAGTCACAGGTTTGGTGTTGGTGATTTGTTAATTAGACCTTAAGATAGGGTTAATTAATCTTAGGTACAGTTTTAATATGAAATTCAATCAGCTAGTTGTTTTTATTTGTTTAGTCATCATTTTTGTTATACATCAAACTCACTCTGTCGCTGCTGATTATGTTGGTGTTGAACAATGTGTTGACTGCCACCAGCAACAATATTCAGACTGGCAAGCTTCTCATCACGATATGTCCATGCGCCATGCTAGTGAAGATTCCGTTCTCGGTGATTTTGATAATCAAACGCTTCAAGAAAACAATCAATCACACAGGTTTTATCGTAAAAACACTCAATATTGGGTCAATACCAAAGGACCTGACGGTAAAAGCCATGACTATGAAATTAGCTATACATTTGGCTATGAGCCATTACAACAATATATGGTTAAATTTCCGGATGGTAGAGTGCAACTTATTCCACTAGCTTGGGATAGCAGAGATAAAAGCCAAGGTGGCCAACGTTGGTTTAATCTTTATCCTGACATGGATGTACATGATGAGTTTTTTTGGACTAATAATGGCCAAAACTGGAACTATATGTGCGCAGATTGCCACTCTACAAACATCGACAAAAACTATGATAGTAAAACAAACACCTATAACACCACTTGGTCTGAAATTAACGTTGGCTGCGAGGCGTGTCATGGAGCGGCAAGCGAGCACATCATATGGGCTCAAACTCCTAATAATACGAATCCCTTAATTGGCTTTGATCGCAACTTGAAGCCTAAAGTTGGCTCTTGGGAATTTACGAAAGGACAAAAAATACTTCAACCTAAACAACTGACAGACTCCGATCAGTTAGATACTTGTGCCCAATGTCATAGTAGAAGAGCACAACTCAATAACAGTCATGATCCTATTAAAGGTGATTTTTTCGATAAATATAATCTAAATGCAATCACACCAAGTTTATATTATCCCGACGGACAAATTTACGAGGAAGTCTTTGTCATGGGGTCTTTCAAGCAATCTAAAATGCACGCTGCTGGCGTTGTATGTAGCGATTGTCATAACCCGCACAGTACTAAACTTAAAGCGCCAATTGAATCAATTTGTTTTCAATGCCATTTACCTAGCGAATATACTTCAGCCAAACATAGTCAACACCAAGATGGAACTGAAGCTGCTCAATGTGTAACCTGCCACATGCCAAAAACAACCTATATGGAAGTAGACCCTAGAGCAGATCATAGTTTTCAAATTCCTAGACCCGATATTAGTGAAAAAATCGGCACACCAAACGTATGTACCTCTTGTCACAATGAAAAATCTAATCAATGGGCTGTTAATGCCCTTGAAAAGCAATTTCCAGACTCCAGTTATCAAAACAGTGACAGTTTTTCGTTAGCATTCGCACAAGCATCTGCCGGTGTGCAAACAAGTGGAGATAAGCTTTCATATATTGCTCAAAACCACCTAGAATCCAACATTATTCGGGCTTCGGCGCTTAGTAGAATGGATAGATTCCCAAGCCAAAATACTATGGTCGCAGTGATGAGAGGTATAAAGCATAAAGACCCTCAAATAAGATTAGGTGCATTAACCGGTTCTGCTCCTTATCCGTTTAATGACCGCTGGCAAATAGTCAGTCCATTACTCAGTGATCCTGTATATGCTGTCAGAACTGAAACTGCCAGCACTTTGGTGAGTGAATGGCAAAATATGAATGATGATCAAAGAGCACTATTGACCCCTGCTTTGAATGAATATATTGAAATTCAACAATTCAATTCTGACCGAGGTTTCGGATTGATGAATCTCGGTAATATTCACAACGCTAAAGGCAACATAATGCAAGCAGAAAAACTTTACTTAAAAGCCATCGAGATAGAACCAATATTTGCAACAAGCTATGCAAACCTTGCAGACTTATACCGTCAACTTGGTGATGATGAGAAATCATTAGCCACCTTAAAAAAAGGGATTGCGAATCAACCAAAGGCAGCATTGTTAAGGTACAGCGCTGGCTTAAATCTTTACAGACAGCAACAACTAACAGGTGCGATTGATTATTTTGAGCAAGCAACTGAGATTGAAGCGACTAACCCACAATACTGGTATGTACTAGGTCTTGCGCAAGAAAAAGTCAGTGTTACCCAAGCAATGAAGTCGCTTACCAAGGCTTATGAAGTTGGTGGTAATCCTCAACATCTATATGCGCTTTGTGAGTTTAAAATTAGGCATCGAGATCCAACGACACAAGCTTGTATCAATCAACTTGCTAAGATAGTCCCCCCGCAAGTTGTACAACAATTGATAGGACAATAATTGATAAGACAATCATTCTTTAAATAATGGCTTCCTCTCTATGTGAACGAGTTAAGAAGCAATTATATGAATGCATATTGAGTATTTGAGTGTTGCAATATATTCGTAGCAAAATCGAAAGCATTGCTGAGTGTAATTCATCGTTATAACTGTATTTCCAACTAAAGTTGGCGTTATTAATCCACCATCTCACTATAATATTGAGTACTACTTTATTTAAAAGTTAAAGATGAATTTTACGCTAAGGGATAAATTGAATATGGATATTACTTCTATACGGTGTATCACATTAGTTGTGGCTATATTGTCAATATCATCTTGTTTAGCAGAACAAGTCAAAATTTGTCCAACAAACCAACACCAATTAGACTGGTCTGGTGGCGGTGCTTACCCTAAAATTTTAAGCCACAACGATAAAGTTTACTTAATATCGGATGTTTCAGGGATCTGGAATGCAGGTTATGCTGAAGCTGAATGGCAACAAACTAATTCAGGTCTTGCTAACCTGAGTGTATCGAATATTGTCTTTTCTACATCTCAACCACTCATTGGTTACGCAACAACAAAATCAGGTATTTCTAAAACCATTGATGGTGGTGAAACATGGCAAGATCTCAACAACCTCCCCGATAACGTAAATTTCAAACGATGGGAAACGTTCAATAACATCGCTATCGATGAGTCAATGCCAACTGAATTCATTTTTGGTGACAGAAAAGGCAATATCTATCGTTATGAATCTGAACATGCTCAACTACTGATCACAACCCCATCAGAAGAAGTAATTTCAAGTCTTATTGTTAGTAATCAAGGTACTATAGTGGCAGGCACATCAACTAGCCGTTATATTTTTCGTCAGCTAAACAATCAATGGCAACTGACGAAACAACATCCGAGTACGACACTGGATCTCACAGTAGCTGGATTAAATGACCAGCAATCTCTATTTGCTACCAGCAACAATCAGGTATTAATTTCTGTTGATGACGGTGTGCAATGGGAGTCTCTTAATCTTGAAGCACACATCTCTGATACGAGTGTGGCACATAGACTCGCGGTCAAGAGTAATAGCTTAGGAGAGTTCAGTCTTATAGTTGCTTGGTATGAAGAATGGAAGTCTGGGATCTTGGTCAGCCATGATTCAGGGAAAACCTGGCAAAACAGTTTAAAAGAAATTAATTATTCAAATACAAACCCAACCCGAAGTTGGAACCATAACGATATCAGTAAAATCATGTCGGTAAACTTTGATTACAAAGATGAAAACATACTCTACTTCACGACTTATTGGGGCATATGGAGGAGTATTGATGCTGGCGAGACTTGGACTGAAAATTTCAAAACTGGCGCCTCTAACACTGTGGGTTCAGGTATTGCTATTACTGAAAATGGTGATGTTGTTACCGCTTCAATGGACGTTGGCCTGATCCGGTACCCAACAAATGGACAACCCACGTCACTTTTACCAATCGCTACAGACCAATATTTTGATAACGATATGGCGGGACATTTCTGGAATGTTATTGTTCAATCTAAAAAAATAATCGCCACCAGCAGCGCCTGGCAATCTGAAGCAAACCAAATTGTCATCAGCGAAGATAGTGGCGTGACTTGGCAGCGTGTCAGTCAGGGACTTCCTTCTTATTATTCTACAGACTGGCCTATTTGGAGCAAAGGTTATGCTAGAGCTTTAATCGCTGATAAAAATGATCCAAACAAGTTCTATTTAGGCATTGATGGCCATGGTTTATATATTTCAACGAATGGAGGATATGAATGGCAGCGCTCGCTTACTAAGCCTCCAAGTAAACGAATTTATAATGCTTTAGATCAAGATAAATTAAACAATATTTTATACTGGGGTACAGCATCCAATGGGGTTTATAGTACCAACAATGAAGGTGAGACATGGGTTCATACTGGTCTTAAAAAGAAGTATGTATATGACCTTGTAGTTAGTCAGGATGGCGCTGTTTATGCTGGTTCTGCTAATTCTGAACAGGACGGACATGGAGCTGCTGTCTTCAAAAAGCAAAATCCAGAAAGTGAATGGGAACTGGTTAAAGACTTTAACGTCGTAGGTGCTGTTGATGCCATGGTAGTCGATCCACTTAATCCAGAACGAATTGTCGTGAGTTTAACCAATTGGATTCACAAAAACGAAGGTGAATTACATATCAGTAATGATGCTGGTATCAATTGGCAAAAAATTAATGCTGATGTCGGAATTGGTATTGCTGATTTAGTCTTTTCAACTTGTTCTCAGCAATTATTTGTAGCTGGATATTCCCAAGGGATCAGCCAAATAGATATAAGTGATTATTCAGCTATCCAGGATTTAAACGTTAACATTAACAATTTTTATAAATTACAAGATAGTTGGGCTTGGACTTATTACGAAGATGAACAAGCCAGATCCGTATGGAAAAGTGATGCTGCTATAAGCTGGAAAGTTACCGTAGAAAACACTAAAGATATTGCGATCAATTTTGAATCGATAAATAAACCTGGAGAAAGAAAACTACCTGACAACTACCCTGGCTTTATAATAGAAGTTATCGTAAATGGTGAGTCAAAGGCTCAGTTAACTGTGCCCGCCTCAGACACAGAGTGGCAACAATCGTCAATTCTAATTCCTATAGACACTACAGGTGAAAAAATCATACAGCTTAAATGGTTAAATAATATATCTAGCCCTGCAACTGACACCAATTGGGGCTTACGCAAGATTTCGATGAATCAGTAAGTTAAACACTATCAATCCAAAAATGCGCTAATCTAGAAAGAGTAATAGCTCAACAAAATTTATTGAGTGTTTTTTGTGATAAAAAAATCATGTCAAGCCTGCAGTATATGTAAACCTCAAGTCGTTATGGAGTCATACAGATTGTTTCCATTAGCAAATTGTAACGTCATTTCCGTTTGCGTTTTTCTTAAGTCACTTTTCATTATGTAACATCCGCATTTCCATTTTTCGGAATTCAAATTGCAAAAAATGAAATAGCCCTACGTAATAACTGCTCAACATCAAACTTTTATCAAAAATTATGCTCAGTTGAAACTGTCCTTAATTAGCATTAATTGATTAAAAACAAATCAACAACGATTGTTTCATAAAAAGTTCAATCAAGTGTTTCAACTTTGATTCAGGTCAATATTTAATCTATCCATCTCGTTATATTGGGATCAGGCAGTTTGTTCCTCCCAAACGGAATAGGTTATAACATGGATACACATTCAGCTTTATATCATCGGTGTAAAAGCCGTTTAGCAGAACTACGTGATACAGCGCCTCGACAAACCGTAACGTTAGATGAAAAACTAAAAGAAAACGGCATAACAAGACGCGAATTCATGACATGGAGTGCTTCAGTAACCGCATTACTTGCACTTCCCCTTCCTTTTACCAACTTAGTAGCTGAAGCCGCAGAGCTGGCTGACAGAGTTCCACTCATTTGGTTACATATGGCCGAATGTACAGGCTGCTCTGAGTCGCTAATCCGCACTGATACGCCAAACCTCGACAGCTTAATCTTCGATCATATTTCATTGGAATATCACGAAACATTAATGGCAGCTTCTGGCTGGCAAGCTGAAGAAAACCTTGAACATGCCATGGAAGCCTACAAAGGCAACTATTTATTGGCAGTTGAAGGTGCCATTCCAACAGCAAATAACGGTGCATTTCTAACTGTTGGCTGTAAAGGCCACACTGGAATGCAGATTGTCAAAGAGGCCGCTGAAGGTGCTGCGGCGATAATTTCAGTGGGAACTTGCGCAGCATTCGGTGGTGTTCAAGCGGCAGCGCCAAACCCTACGGGTTCCAAAGGTGTTCAAGACGTTATTGATAAACCTGTTATTAATCTAGGCGGTTGCCCGCCAAGTGAAAAAAACATTGTCGGCACTTTGATGTATTTCATCATGTTTGGAAAACTACCTGCGCTTGACATGTTCAATCGACCTAAATGGGCTTATGGTGCACGCGTACATGATAACTGTGAAAGACGTGGACGTTTTGATGCAGGCGAATTCGTTGAAACATTTGGCGATCAAGGCGCAAAAGATGGCTACTGTTTATATAAAGTGGGCTGTAAAGGACCGTACACATACAACAACTGCCCTACTGAACGTTTTAATCATCATACAAGCTGGCCAGTTTTAGCGGGTCACGGCTGTATTGGATGCTCTGAACCTAATTTCTGGGATGACATGGCTGATTTCGAGAAACCATTAGGGAGACAGTTATTGCATGGGATTGATGCAACAGCTGACACCATTGGCGCTGTAATACTAGGCGCAACCGTTGTTGGTATAGGTGCACATGCTGTCGCAAGTCTATTTGCTAAGCCTTTAGAGGAATAACTCATGAACAAACGTGTTGTAATCGATCCTATTACTCGAATCGAAGGTCACCTACGTGTAGAAGTCGAAGTTGATGAAAATAATGTTATTAAAAAGGCTTGGTCTTCTTCTACTTTATGGCGTGGCATTGAAGTTATTTTAAAAGGTCGTACTCCCATGGATGTGGGCCTTATTGTTCAACGTATATGTGGTGTCTGTACTTATTCTCATTATCGCTGTGGAACAGAAGCAGTAGAAAATGCATTAGGTGTGAAAATTCCTTTAAATGCAAAATATTTGCGCTCACTGATGCAAACCTCTTTGTATATGCATGACCATATTGTTCATTTTTATCATTTACATGGTTTAGATTGGGTTGATGTGGTTTCAGCATTGAGCGCGGATCCTGCATTAGCAGCACAAGAGGCAGGTAAATACACTGCAAATCCTATCGCTGCCGGTGAAGGTGATTTACGCGCTGCACAGGAGCGCGTTAAAGGTCTCGTGGATACAGGTAAGTTAGGGCCATTTGCCAATGCCTATTGGGGTAATAGAACCTATCGATTTACCCCAGAGCAAAACTTAATCGCTTTATCACATTATTTAAAAGCGTTAGAAGTTCAACGCGTCGCTGCAGAGATGTTAGCCATTTTCGGTGGCAAATCCCCTCACCCACAATCGCTAGTTGTAGGTGGCGTCACTTCTGTTCGAGACATGTTAAGCCCTGCTCGTTTGCAAGAATGGAAGCAAAAACATGCCATAGTGCAAGATTTTATTATTCGCGCATATAAAGCCGATATTGTGATGGCTGCAGCTGCCTTTGGTAATGAGCCAAGTGTGCTAGGGGGCGTTAATGTTAACAACTTCATGGCAACCAATGACTTTGTGCTGGCTGACGGTCAATACATGTTTGATCAAGGCGTGATAATGGCTGGCGATCTTGCTGGTGTGACAGACATTGACCCAGATTCAATCAAAGAAGATGTTACGCACGCATGGTATGAAGCTGACGGCCCACAACATCCCTATGACGGAACGACCGTACCCGATTATACCGGTTTCGTCGAACGAGAAACTGTATACGGAAAATTACCTACAGTAGATGGCGATGGAAAATATAGCTGGGTTAAATCACCTCGATACAAAGACGAACCCGTTGAAGTTGGTCCTCTGGCATCATTATTGGTGAGTTATGCTCGTGGAAACAAAGTCGTCGTTAGTGCAGTAAACGGATTACTTGAGGCAACAGGCTTACCTATTGGAGCCTTATTTACCACGCTTGGTCGAACAGCTGCTCGGATGCTACAAACTGTTATTGTCGCTGAAGAAGGGTTAAAGACATTTGATGCGATGGTTATCAACATGCAGTCAGATGAAAGTACTTACGTTACGCCTGAGATTGATTCAACGAAAGAGTACGTTGGTCACGCGATGATTGAAGCGCCGCGAGGCATGCTCAGTCATTGGTTAAGGATCAAAGACGGTAAAATTGAAAACTACCAAGCGATTGTCCCTACTACGTGGAATGCTGGGCCGGTAGACGCCAACGGTAAAGTTGGTCCGTATGAAGCTTCGTTAATAGGCTTAGAGCTTGAAGATCCGAGTAAACCACTTGAAGTCATTCGTATAATTCACTCTTTTGATCCTTGTATGGCATGTGCAGTTCACGTCATGGACTACAAAGGCACAAGTTTGGGTGAGTTCCGTATTGACCCTAATGGTCTTTAATCGTTTCGCAAACCAAAGAGGAATTGATTATGACTCAGGTTGCTACCCATCATAGAGAATTAATTTTCTCGCCTGCCATCCGAATATTTCATTGGATTAGGGCATTATCGATTGTAGTACTCATAGCTACTGGATTTTACATTTCTTGGCCATTTTTAGTGGCACCAGAATCATCCGATGTATTAGTGCAAGGATGGATACGTTTTGCCCATGTTATTTTTGGCTTTGCATTAACCAGCGTCACCATAGTGCGTTTTTATTTGTTTTTCTTTGGAAGGAGTTCCATTGAAAGACGTTCAGTTAAAGATGTATTAAGCATTAACAGCTGGATAACCCAAATTAAATCTTACATTTGGATGGGGCACCTTAATAAAGCTGGTGTATATGGTCCACTACAATTCGTCACTTATGTAGGTATTTCATTGGCAGCATTATTCATGTGTATAACGGGTTTAGTGCTTTACGCTAATGTGTATCATGAAGGATTCGGTGGATTAATATGGGAGATTTCAGCTTGGTTTACTGCCCTTATGGGAGGACTGGCACAAGTTAGAATTTGGCACCACATTATCACATGGGCATTTATTGTATTCATGGTTATCCATGTTTACATGGCTGTTTGGTCAGGTATTCGCTTTAAACATAACTCTGTTGACTCAATTGTCTCTGGTTATGATTACCATAAGGATCACTAAGCCTTGTCTACTACTCTACTCATCGGGATAGGAAACGTACTGTACGCTGATGAAGGTATCGGCGTACATTTCGTTAATTATATCCAAGAGAAATATCAGTTTTACCACCCAACAGACAGCATTGATTTACTCGATGGTGGCACACTCGCACAAGGGTTAATCCCTATTCTATGTCGCTACGATAACTTAATTGTTGTTGATACTGTCAACAGTCCAGGAGTTAATCCAGGTGAAGTATATTCTTTTAACTTTGATCAAGCGCCACCGGAAATCGATTGGCAAGGCAGCGCTCATGAAGTTGAGATGCTGCAAACCCTTATCATGATGGAAATGGTTGGCGATAGACCTGATACCCATGTTGTGGGGGTTACACCGACAGTGATAGAACCTATGACGTTGGGACTGACACCTTCTATCCAAGCAGCTGTCCCCACTATGGAAAAAGTATTGCTTAAGCACCTTACTGAACAAGGGTTTACTTATAAGCAAAAAGCTGAAGTCGATATTAACGCACTTATTCCTGATTCATATAAACGCGGAACACTAGCATATGCCTAAAATCAGTTTTAACTTTTTTTGCCATCGCGATATTCCTTTATATGCAGATCTCTGTAATTCATACCTCGCGGATAACCGTTTTGATTTTACTGTTGGCCATAATATTAATAATGGCCAAATCGCTCAACATGCCCAATTCACACCGATACATACTTACTTTATTGAAGTAGAAGCTTCACAGTCTGAATTAGCCCAATTAGCTGATGAAATAGCGGCTAAATTTTTATATTCAATTTGGCTTAAAAGCGCCGAAGTCATTGCTATCGACGTAAGAAAAGGCACTAAAACGTGTTTACAACACCAAGCAGTCCATCAAGGTTATTGCAGTGAATGTGAACCATTGATTTCGAACTTAGATAACAGCTTAGATAAAGACTTATATAAAGGCTTAAATAAAGAAATAGATATAGCCGTTCCTTGCCCCCACTGTTTAGGTGAGCGCAACCTTAAACAGTATGAAATTGGTTTCAATCTGCAAGATATATCAAACCTAGTCAACAGGATACTGCAAGGTGAAGAAGTTTGGATTGGCCAGCAAGATAACTCACTTTGTTTGAGCTTGAATCCCATCATTACTAATCAAACCACAGAATTACATCCTAATCTCTTAGAACTAAGTTCCTTACAGCAAGTGTTGATTACCCACCCAGCTGTTATTTCATCTTCATTTATCATTAAACAGCACCAGTCTCTTGCTTTATCTAGCTTCGAGAAACCTTTTTTAAAGCTTGCCCCGAATAAAAAATCAAACATCGACCGGAGTGAACTGAATCAAGATTTAAATGAAAGCTATTACAATGTGACTTTCGCTGACAGCCGGTTACTCATTCGTGTTGCAGCACTATTAAAAAGACAAAAAATTAATTGGTTATATATCAAAAAGCCACAAAATAACCTTAGCGTGTCTTGGGTCAATAATGTGTGGGTTCAAAACCAAACGACAACTGACATAAACTTTGAAGCCCCCATGCCAAAGCACGATGACAATCGATATCTTCAAGGTAATCTTTTATATAATGTATCGTGGCAAAAAAATACGTTGAAATGTACCGTTACTGAATCAAATGAAACATTAGCTAGCAGTCTGATTCAACATAAACCATTACAAGGTATAGACGCAGCAACTTGTGCTTTACATGCTGGTTTATTAAATACGGGTTGTGTTACTAGCATTAATAGTTCATTAGAGGCTTCATCTAGTCTTAAAAAGCTCGCTTGTATTTATTTATCAAATAGTCAATCAAGCTCTGTGATTACTCAAAATCAGCAAGGCGAAATTAGTTCATTTTTACAAATGCCTACACTGCCACAAAGTGGTCAGCAACTAATTAAAGAGTTATTCGCCTCTGATATGAACACTATATTTAACAAATATTGTGTAGCCTACCCTGAGGTCTTCAAGTTATTAGCTGATTTTACGTTAATTTCAGGGACTCAAGCAGATAGCTTGCAAACCTTTATGGCATACGCAGCGTTAATAGTATTACCTGATGAAGAAGTTAGAAAGAATGGTCCTAGTTCACCATTTTCTAACGCCCCTGTTTGTAATGCCCAAGAGTTAGCAGACAAATTCCACGCATTGGCGCAAAGTTATCATGGCAATAATGCTCCTAGAGTCGATTTTCCGCTGTGTGCGATTAATAGTGAAGATAACAATGCCCTACATAAACGTTCTATTAATTGGCGTAAAACACTCGCAAGTTTAATGAGCTTTAAATTAGCGGGTGCCAACCCTGCCATTTTAGCCTTTGGTTTTTTTGATTCGTTAACCGACTATTTGAGTAACTGGATAGATCATTTAGAACAAGAGCAAGGTATAGATGCGGTAGTGCTAGCTGGAAACGACTTTAGTTATGAAGTCATGGCAAACAGATTGTGTATCCGACTTGGCAAAAACTATCCTTTAGTTGTGAATCGTCAACTTGATTTAGAAGGTGCCAATATTGCTGTTGGTGGTTTGTACCTTGCTAAACGACGTCGATAGGAGCCATTGATGACAATACATAGTGGTTATCGACAACAAGTCAGGTTAAATATAAACGGCATCGTACAAGGGGTTGGGTTTAGACCTTTTGTGTACCGGCTTGCAACTAAATCTAACTTAGTGGGTTCAGTGTTAAATAACCAACAAGGTGTGTGTATTCATTTACAAGGTTTAAATACTGATATCAATAAGGTCGTACATCAACTAAAAGTCAATCCCCCACCTCTCGCACGTATCGACAAGTTGTTAATTAAAGAAGAAGCTATAGATAGCTCACTGCAACACTTTGTTATTGAAACAAGTACAAGTAGTGATGATGCTGTCGTGTCTATTTCTGCCGACAAAAGTGTTTGTGGTGACTGTTTACTGGAAATGCGCGATCCCAAAAACCGTCACTATCAATATCCATTTACCAATTGCACCAATTGCGGACCTCGTTATAGCATCATTAACAATCTGCCTTACGATCGCATCAATACATCAATGGCAAACTTCGTGATGTGCGATGAATGCGCGTATGCCTATAACGATCCTTTAAACCGACGATATCACGCCCAGCCGGTCAGTTGCCCCAAATGTGGGCCACAACTGAACTATATCGACTGTACAGCTAATTCAAACAGTTCTAGTGCTCTTACCAACCAACAAATAATCAGCAAAATTGTTAGTGAACTCAATAATGGAAAAGTTATTGCCATAAAAGGATTAGGTGGGTTTCATATCATTTGTGATGCCACTAATGACAATGCAGTTAAACGTCTTCGTCAGCGCAAACATCGTAAAGCTAAACCTTTAGCCGTTATGGCAACCAATTTACCTAATGCTCGTCAAATGGTTGAAGGTACACCTAAAGAGTGGCAAATCCTTTGCTCAGCAGAAAACCCTATTACACTGATGAAAAAGCGCAGTGATATGGAGATTAACCTAAGTCCTGCGCTTGCGCCTGATATTGATACTTTAGGTATATTTCTGCCATATACACCGCTACACCATCTATTAGTTGAAGCCTTTAGAAAACCGTTAGTTGCAACCAGTGCTAATATTTCTGGCTTACCTATCATTACCGATGGTAATGAAATCAAACAAAAGCTTGGCGAGGTGGTAGACGGAATTGTTGATCATAACAGGCCAATAGTTAATGCCTGCGATGACAGTGTGGTGCAAGTCATTGACGATAAGATCCAAGTCATTCGACTCGCAAGAGGTTATGCACCACTTAGCATCCCTTTAAGCAATAAATTACAGCATCACCTATTAGCTGTTGGCGCTCAACAGAAAAATACCCAGTGTTTTGCGTTTAACGAAAATGCATTTGTAAGTCCACATATTGGTGACTTACATAATCTAGAAACTAATCAATATTTCGAGCAAACAATCAATACTTTTCGCCGCCTTTATCAATTTACACCAGAACAAATCATCGCTGATAAGCACCCAGAATATACATCCTCACAATGGGCTAAGTCACAGGCCAATGAACAAAAACTCCCGCTTGCCAATGTTCAGCATCACTATGCTCACGTATTGAGTGTTCTCGCTGCCAACAATTATGATAAACAAGTCTTAGCATTTAGCTTTGATGGCACAGGGCTTGGAGATGACAACCAATTATGGGGCAGCGAATGTATGCTTGCTGATGCGCATAATTTTGAAATTAAAGCGCACTTTAGAACATTTAAACTGATAGGCGGTGAGCAAGCGATAAAGCAACCAGTACGTATTCTGTTAGCCTTGTTATTCGACACCATGTCTGTTGATGAAATCATGACATTGCCGATTAATGCCATACAGAAAATGGATAAATCAACAGTCAATAATCTTCACAACATGTGGCTTAATAACAGCGCTTGTATTGAATGCCGCTCGGTAGGACGTATTTTCGATGCTGTTGCAGTTGCCCTGAACCTTATCATAGAAAATGATTTTGAAGCACAAGCTGGAATGCTGATAAGCACTCACGCAAATATGGCTATTGAAACAGAACAATATAATGACGCTAACAATCTAATTAGTGCCCCATCGACCTCAGGTAAGTTGTCGATAATCTCAAATGAGGATCTTATTAATGATGTAACTCCCCTCACCAAAACAAAAACAAAAACAAAAACAAAAACAAAAAGTATTCAAATTTTTGAACCTTCACAACTTATCTATCAGTTAATCACACGTTTAATAAACACAAAAAATAGCAACGACCTGCCAGACGTGACTAACCAACTGTGTTTAGAGTTTATCGAAAGTTTAAGCCAAGTTGTTTGCTACATGGCAAAGCTATATCCGAGCTATAAGCTGATTTTATGTGGCGGTGTTTTTCAAAATAAATTGTTATATGAGATGACCTTACAACATCTAAATCATCATTTTAATTATTCACTAGATAAGGTGTTACCAAGCAAATTGGTTCCCATAAATGATGCAGGCATTTCATTAGGACAAATTTGGTATGCCTACCAACAACTGAGCAAATCACAAACCCAGCATTAGAAATTAAAGAGTTTCGATTTACTGATGTTAATCAAAGTATCAAATGAATGACGAGTTAATATTGAATAAACAATAACCAGTACGACAATGGTTAATAGGGTTTTTAAAGGAGTTAAAGTATGTGCCAAGATTGCGGATGTTCATTAACGGATCACTCAAACCTTCATACGAATCCACAGCTTAATGACACCAAAACATTATCTGTTATTCATAAAATCTTAGATAAGAACGATCACGAAGCGCAACATAATCGACAGCACTTTGAAGCGAATAAAGTGACAGCTTTCAATCTCATGAGTAGTCCAGGGAGCGGTAAAACAACCCTACTTGAGCACTTATATGAATACTTACCTAAAAAATATGCGGTAATCGAAGGCGATCTTGAAACCTCAAGGGACGCTGACAGATTAATAGCTAAAGGAATTGAGGCATACCAAGTTCAAACGGGTTCGGCATGTCATTTAGACGCTTTCATGGTGCATCAAGCATTACACCATATCGATCTAAAGCCTATCGATGTTTGTTTTGTAGAAAATGTCGGTAATTTGGTGTGTCCAGCCAGTTATGATGTAGGTACCCACCACAACATCGTCTTATTATCTGTACCTGAAGGTGATGACAAAATTGAAAAATACCCCGTCATGTTCCGCCGCGCAGATCTAGTCCTGATAACTAAAATGGATTTAGTAGAACACTTTAACTTTTCCTTAGTTGAGTGTCGTAAACAACTCGAAAAATTAAACCCTAATGTCACTTTAATGCCTGTTTCAGTAAAAGATCCACAGTCGATTACGGCTGTGGCTCAGTGGATCCTTAAACATCAAGAGGAATTGTAATATGTGCTTATCTGTTCCTTCACAAGTGACTGAATTACATGATGATGCAAGCGTAACCGTTAATACATTAGGTGTTAAGCGACGTGTCAGTGCTCATTTAATGACGGAACCATTAGCAATTGGAGATTTTGTTCTTATCCATATTGGTTTCGTGATGAATAAAATTGATAAAACAGAAGCCAACTTAAGTTTAGCACTCTACAAAGAGATAGTTGAAAAGCTAGCCCTTGAGGAGCAAGCCTAATGATACTCTCTGATTTATACCAGCAGTTCAGAAACCCTGAAACTATAAGAGCTTTGTCGCAATCGATAAAAAAAATCGCAAGTAAAATCGAAACGGATATTAATATCATGGAAGTTTGTGGGGGGCATACTCATACGATAATGAAATATGGTTTGAACCAACTACTACCTGCAAACATCAAATTTATTCACGGCCCTGGTTGTCCTGTTTGTATTATGCCAAAAGAGCGAATAGACCACGCCGCTGCCCTAGCCCAGTTACCCAATACGATTTTACTGACATTAGGTGACATGATTAGAGTACCAGGGTCTAAGGGGAACCTGGCTAAATTTCGGGCTAAAGGCGCAGATATTAGACCGCTTTATGATCCCTTAGATGCGATCACGATTGCCAAAGAGAATCCGAATAAAAAAGTCATTTTCTTTGCTATTGGTTTTGAAACATCTACCCCTATGACTGCAGTATTAATTGATCAAGCAGAGAAACAAAACATTGAAAACCTTTTGTTTCACATCAACCATGTGCTTGTTCCACCCGCCATTGACACTGTCATGGCTGATACAGAGTGTAAGGTTAATGCTTTTATCGGACCTGCTCATGTCAGTGTCATTAGTGGCGCTAAAGTATATCGACCTGCAGTAAAACAATATCAAACACCGCTTGTTGTATCAGGGTTTGAACCAGTTGATGTTATGGAATCAATTTTACGTATCGTTAAACAAAAACATGCCCAAATTGCTGAGCTGGATATTCAATATAGCCGAGCAGTGACTGAAGACGGCAATCTTGCAGCTCAACAGCTAATCAACAAATATTTGACCCTACGAGACAGTTTTAGGTGGCGAGGACTAGGCCCCATTCCCAATTCGGCTTTACGTCTTAAAGATGAATTTTCCCATCGCGATGCTGAAATTATTTATACAACAGTGCTGCCTACAGAAGAAATCAACGATCATAAAGCATGTCAATGTGGTGATATTTTACGGGGCATAGCTAACCCACCTGATTGCAAAGTATTTGGGCGTGGTTGTACTCCTGAAACTCCATTAGGTAGCTGTATGGTGAGCTCTGAAGGCGCTTGTAATGCTTATTATCGATATGCTGGGGTATCTCATGCTTAATAAAAAATTCGAACAAATACAACTTAGTCATGGCGGTGGTGGCAAAGAAATGAATGCATTGATTAACGATATGTTCTTTATTGCGTTTGCGAATCCAATTCTGACATCTCAAGAAGACTCAGCTCAGTTACAACTATCAGGCGCAACGGCTTTTACTACTGATTCTTTTACTGTCGACCCTTTATTTTTTGCTGGTGGCAATATTGGAAAACTAGCCATAGCTGGAACAGTGAATGATCTTGCCATGATGGGCGCACTGCCAGAATATTTAAGTTGTAGTTTTATTATTGAAGAAGGTTTTGCCATAAAGGATCTGCAAACCATTGTGACCAGCATGGCTGAAGAAATGCAACAAAGTGGCGCTCATATTGTTTGCGGTGACACCAAAGTCGTCCCTAAAGGCTGCGCCGATGGCATATTCATCAATACCTCTGGTGTCGGCAAAATTATCAAACAAGGCATATCAGTCAACAATCTTCAAAATGATGATGTGATCATTGTTTCAAGGGATATTGGACGCCACGGTGCTGCAATACTCATGGCCCGTGACAGTTTGTCTTTAGAATCAGATTTAACCAGTGATTGTGCAAGTCTGTGGCCTATTGTTGAGCAACTTATCACAGCAAATATTGACATTCATGCAATGAGAGATGCAACCCGTGGTGGCTTATCTGCAGTATTAAATGAATGGGCAATGGCATCTAATGTTGACATTAGTGTCGATGAAAAATTGATTCCTGTTTCGACCGAAGTGCAAGGTTTATGTGAGCTATATGGTTTTGAACCCTATGATTTAGCCAATGAGGGGACGTTCATCATGGCATTGCCACGAGCCGCAGCAGATAAAGCATTAGAAGTCATGACCCAGTATTGTCATTGCGATCAGGCCAGTATTATTGGTTATGTCACAGACGCGCACAATGGCAAAGTCATTTTAAATACCCCGTGGGGAAGCAGTCGATACTTAGACATTCCTCAAGGTGAATTATTGCCAAGGATTTGCTAATGCATGAATACTCCATCGTCATGTCACTAATGGAACAAATTGAGCAGTTAGCCAAAGATAACCAGGCCACCAGTATTGTGAGGGTTGATATTAAAGTGGGCGTTCTTAGTGGTGTTGAGCCAGATTTACTTCAGCGTGCATTTGATACTTTTAAACTGGAAACAATTTGTAAGTCAGCATTGCTTAACATCAAGCTACAGCCCTTAATAATTAAATGTAGGCAATGTGATAAAGAAACAACGCTTGAACAACGAAATGTTATCTGCCCTTTATGTATGAGTCATAACACTCAAGTGGTTGAAGGTGAAGAAATGATGTTGATGCAATTAGAGATGAATACGTAATAAAACAAACTAGGTACTTAGAATCAATTCTTACAAAAGGAAATTAATAATGAACACTAAATTAATTGCTCTATTATTCGCGACTGCACCGACGGCTGTTTTTGCCCATGAAGGTCATGGTGGTATGGGCTTATTTCATCATTTATATGAACTAGCACCAGCAATTACACTGGTTGCAATCGTCGCATTTGTTATTTATCAAAAACTAAATAAGTAACGATAGATATCTCTCGAAGAGCTCTAGATACAGGGCTCTCTCGTTTTAAAGTAGGTTATTTTTTTGCCCCATCTTTGAAGCAAACTTGTGTTTATTACATTGTAAAATTGAGATACACACAAACTGCAAACGCTTATGTCGAATCGTATTAATCTCCTATCGCTTTTTTTATTCCAACTTTGAACATAAAACAATCAGAGTCATGTCCATTTATGCAAAGCAATGCAAAGCTATGTCACTTTTTACTAATTAATAAAATAATGGGTTATGTTTAATCATGAAGTTCATACAGTTTAATCGAAGCTAATTAAGACATATTCAAGGAAGCGTGATGCCAGAAGAATTGCTAGATGATCCTTTTACTGTAAGTGAAGCTGCAGACTTCATTTCAACTAAAAATGCCATTTCACAAAATAATGCCGTAATTGCAGTAAATCGTTTTGGTCTCGGCGCAAAACCTAACGAATTAACACATGCGGAAAAAGATCCACAAGCCTTTTTGATTAATCAATTAGTCATACCTAAGTTTTTACCCACTCAATATAGTTCTGATTCTATAATGCAGCTTTTAGCAGACTATCAAAAACAGAAACAACGAGATAGAAAAGCGGTTGAAACGAGCACTGTAGGTATAAATATACCCACAGAAACTGCTAACAGTATGTCTATTGATACAAGTATGGCTAACTCAGATGCGACAGACAATGTCAAGGCTGCTCCTCTAAAGCCGAAAAACAAACCGCCATTTAGAAAAGCTTTTATTGAATTAACCACCAGTAGTTTACAGAGCGCAATTGACTCACCGAACTCCCTGAGTTGGCGGCTATTACAATTCTTTTCTAATCACTTCAGCGTTACAGCTCAAGGGCCTTTCATGACAGGACTAGCACCGACGCTAGAACGTGAGGCTATCGCGCCTAATCTATTAGGCTCGTTTGAAGATATGTTGCTTGCTGTTACAGCCCATCCAGCAATGATTAAATATTTAAACAATGAAAAGTCTTTTGGCGCTAATTCAAAATTAGGTAAAAGAGGCAAAGGGTTAAATGAAAATCTCGCCCGTGAAATCCTTGAATTACATTCCTTAGGGGTAAATAGCGGCTATTCACAAACTGATGTGATTGAACTAGCAAAAGGCATTAGTGGATGGAGTATTGCTAACCCAAAACGAGACAAACAAACCGGGTTTATGTTTCGCTCAAATGGCCATGAATCTGGCACAAGAACGTTACTTGGCAAACAGTACCCTCAATCCGGTATTGAACAAGGGCAAACCATGCTGGTAGATATAGCAAGGCATCCTCAAACTGCAAAACATCTTTGTTATAAGTTAGCCAAACACTTTATTGCAGATAAACCTTCCGTGTCATTACAAAATCAATTAGTGAAAACCTGGATTCGCACTAACGGGAATATCAAACAAGTGATGATCACCATGATTAGCTCAACAGAGGCATGGCAACCTATACGGCAGAAGTTTAAAACACCCACAGAGTTTGTTATCTCAGCTTATCGAGCATTTGATATTTCTGTGCCTAAAGGTCGAAAAATGATTCAGTTACTCACGGAGTTAGGTCAGCAGCCTTTTAAAGCTAATTCTCCAGCAGGCTTCAGTGACGATGAGAAAGATTGGAATGGAGCCAATGCGCTGATGACCAAAATTAACTGGTCGGTGAGATTAGCGGAGAGACAACGTAAACAAATGGCAGCAGATTTGATTGTAAATAATTTTGGTCAAACCATGACAGAGTCATCTTATAAGACCATTACCCGAGCTGAAAGTCGCGATCAAGCACTTGCATTACTGCTATTGAGTCCTGAGTTTTTAAGGAGATAACATGGAACGTCGCGAATTTATCAAAGGACTCGGTGCCAGTTTAGTGATGTTAAGTAGTGGAGTATCGACATCAGCACTAGCAACCGATATCAAAACCAATAAAAAGAATCTAGTTTGGGTAATGCTTAGAGGCGCTTTAGACCCATTGCACACTGTAGTTCCGCTAAAAGACGACAACTTACTCACGTTACGGCCTACTCTAGCTAAGAGCGTGATGAAAAGTGCCTTAGCATTAGATAACCAGTTTGGGCTTAATCCCGCTTTAACTCATTTACATAAATGGTACTTAGACAAGCAATTACTGCCTATTGTCGCTGTATCATCAGGTTATGAAAGTCGCTCACATTTTGATGGTCAAGATTACCTCGAAAGCGGCGGTAATTTAAATAACTTAGATTCTGGATGGTTAGCGAGATCTTTAAGTGGTCTTTCTAATTCTGCTATAAGTACGAGTAAATATAGTAAACAAACTTCATCAGCGATTGCCATTGCCAATAGTACGCCAATTAGCTTACGTGGAAGCAACGCTGTTAACACCTGGTACCCAGCAAATATCAAAGCTGCAGATGACGATATTTATCGTCAATTAAATAACTTATATCAAGATGATAAAAGTTTACTGCAGAATTTAACCTATGGGTTAGCACTTCAAGACACTGCCATGATTGATGATAGTAAAAAAACCAGTCGCAAATTTATCGAGTTAGCAAAAGCATGTGGTAATTTCTTAGTAAAGAGTGATGACATTGATTGTGCCATGTTGGAAATGGGTGGCTTTGATACTCACAATAATCAGCATAAGCGTTTATTGAAACAGTTAACTGAATTAGACAGTGGCTTAGCAGCCTTAAAGTCGTCTTTGGGTTCTCAATGGGATGACACTGTTGTGATTGTAGCGACAGAGTTCGGTCGCACCGTAAAAGAAAATGGCACTCAAGGAACCGATCACGGTACAGGCAGTGCAATGTTCATTGCTGGTGGCCAGGTAAAAGGCGGTAAAGTATTAGGTGATTGGCCGGGTCTTAAAACTGAGCAACTATTTAAACAACGTGATTTACAGCCAACAACTAATAGTTTTAGTTGGATAGCCAGTATATTGAAGCAACATTGGCAGTTAAGCGATGACGCCATCGCAAAAGTCCTTCCCTTACATAAGCCATATAGTAATCAAATAATGATGTAAAAATATGCGATAATTTTTCAATCCCTACTTAATACCAAGAGCCAAATACTAAAAAGCCTGACTATCATATTAAATAGTCAGGCTTTTTTTCTATTCACTTCAAAGCCAAATCTTTATGAAGTGGCTTTAATGATGCTAACTCTAAGCTTTAAGCGCTGCATCAATCATAACTTGTGCTTGACTGATTATTTCAGCAAGGTGATCTTCACTTATGAAGCTCTCTGCATATATTTTAAATAGCGCTTCGGTGCCAGATGGACGCGCCGCAAACCAACCATTTTCAGTCGTCACTTTAATACCGCCAATTGCCGCGTTGTTACCAGGCGCATGTGACAAAATAGCAGTAATAGTTTCACCTGCAAGCTCTTTGTCAGTAAAACTGTCGGAAGATAGTTTTTCAAACTTGGCTTTTTTCTTCAAGCTGATCGGGCTATCGATGCGAGTGTAAAAGCTTTCACCAAACTGTTCAGTAAGTTCAACATAACGCTGCGCGGGTGTTTTACCTGTTACGGCCAAAATTTCAGCGGCAAGTAAGGCTAAAATAAAGCCATCTTTATCGGTACACCAAGTGCTACCATCTTTATTTAAAAATGCAGCGCCTGCACTTTCTTCACCACCAAATGCAATTGTGCTATTTGCCAAGCCGTCCACAAACCATTTAAAACCAACTGGCACTTCTAAACATTGACGATTATGAGACTGACAAATTCTGTCAATAATCGCACTTGATACTAATGTTTTACCAATGGCTAAATCTGCAGACCAACCTTTGCGATATGTCAGCAAATAATCAATTGCTACAGCTAAGTAATGATTAGGGTTCATTAATCCAAAACCAGGACACACGATTCCGTGACGGTCGTAATCTGGATCGTTACCCACACAAACATCATAACTCTCACTATGAGCTAACAGACCCGCCATCGCATAAGGGGATGAACAATCCATGCGGATTTTGCCATCTTTATCCAATGTCATAAAACCAAATGACGGATCAACTTTTTCATTAACTAAGGTAATATCTAAACCATGTTGCTTAGCAATATGTTCCCAGTAATAAATACCTGAACCACCTAATGGGTCAACACCAATACGTATTTTAGCTTTAGCAATGGCTTCTAAATCAATCACGCTAGATAACGCATTGACGTAAGGCGCAATGAAATCAACCTCATCAATCCAACCTGAATCGAGTGCAACGCCATAATTAACTTTCTGCACACCAGATAGCTGTTTAGCTAAATATTGATTCGCCTTTGCTTCAATTTGTTTGGTGATGTCAGCTTCCGCTGGACCGCCATGGGGAGGATTGTATTTAATACCGCCATCTTGTGGCGGATTATGTGAAGGGGTAATAATTAACCCATCAGTTAATTCCCCACCATTTGCATTAGCTGCAATAATGGCTTGAGATACAACGGGTGTAGGGGTGAATCCATCGTCTTTTTGAACTTTCACAGCGACTTGATTAGCTGTCAATACTTCAAGTACAGACATATAAGCTGCGTAAGACAATGCATGAGTATCAAAACCAACAACCATAGGCCCTTTTATGCCAGCTTGTTGACGGTAATCAACTACGGCTTGAGTGATTGCCCAAATGTGGTTTTGGTTAAAACTCGACTTTAACGCACTGCCGCGATGTCCAGATGTACCGAAAGTGACTTTCTGTTGCACATCTTCAACGTTGGGGGTGATACGATAATAATAACTCATCAATTTTGGTAAATTGATCAAATCCGTTTGTAACGCCACCTTTCCTGCTCTATTGTGAATCGCCACCCATGTTCTCCCTATTTAGATTTTAAATTCTTTCTGAAATCGATTGTGCCAGTTCTTCATTGCAACCTAATTGCAATAACACTTCTGATAAAATAGTGCGCTTTTTAGCGGTGTTATTATTGGTTGTCACCCAGTAACCGCTCTCGCCAATTTCTTTTGGATTAGCTGATTGACTTGCTGATAATAACTCAGCCTTTGAACGTGCAAAATAAAGACGGCCGCGTCCTTGGATTTTTAAGATTTGTTCGAATGTCTTAGGTGTTAATGCAGACAATGATTCCAACAAGAACATAAATCGCCCTACTGCACCTTTTTGTTGAGCAAGCATATGTTCATGCACAACATCTTTAAAATCGACATCAACATTTTCACTAGTGTCTATGAGGTTTTCAGCTTCAGCAACTGGAACTTTCTCTTCTTTAACTTGAACGTTAGCAACTTGATTGTTTGTAACCGGCTTTATTTCAATGGCGTCATTGGTAGATTCTAAACTAGGGTGACTAATAGCAAGAGGCTCTGCAGGTTCAGATGTTTCAACAGAAAGGTCTAACAATCGGCGTAATATATCTGATGCGCTTTCACCGATACGTTCCGTTTTGCTTGCAATATAACGATAGAGTTCTTCGTCTATCTCAATATATTTCATATTAGTCTGCTTCCTTTGGTCTTAAAAAACGAATGCCGCCTAATGCTTTTAATCTTTTTTGTGCACTTCTTTTAACAAGATGCTGAATAATGGCGGCTAAAGGATCGATTTTGATCGATCAAATTAATCATTACAGTCTACCCATCTGTCGCTGTAGGTTAAAGAGCTAAAGTCACTAAATCGTTCATAATTAGTCAATTTCATTAAATCAATTTGCTGGTGGATTGTTTAATGAACATTTGTTCTAAGAATAAATCACATCAAGTGTTGAAATTTAAGTTAATTTACAGGCAAAATCACCGCCTCAATGATAGTGACAACGGATAAATACTCAATGCATTTTGTTTCATCAGGCGAAGGCCAAGCAGTAATTTTAATTCATGGCTTATTTGGTAATTCAGACAATCTCAAAAACCTAGCCAGTGCATTAGAACAAAACTACCAAGTCATTCGTGTTGATTTGCCTAATCATGGCAATAGTGAGCATTGGCATTCTATGGATTATCCAAGCCTAGCCCAGGAATGTGTTGATCTTTTACAGCAATTAAAATTATCTGAGGCGCATTTTGTCGGTCATTCCATGGGGGGGAAAGTGGCCATGGCGTTAGCTTTATTGCACCCTGAAATGGTCACGAGTTTGGTCGTTGCTGATATTGCCCCTGTCGCATACAGCCCACGCCATCAAAAAGTATTTGCCGGATTAACAAGTTTACCGTTAGCAAATGTTACTTCACGAAAATTTGCTTTAGATCATCTCACTCACGCAGATATTGATCTTGGTACGGCACAATTTTTACTTAAAAATTTACAGAAAACCGATAATGGTTTTGAATGGAAAATGAACTTAGAAGGTTTAATCGAAAATTACCCACATATTATTGGTTGGGACATGCCTGATGCTGTATATCCAAAACCATGTTTTTTCATTCGGGGTGGTGACTCTGAATATGTATTGGCGGAACATACAAGCGCCATTATGAAACAGTTTCCACAAGTAAGCGCAAAAACAATCAATGGCACAGGCCATTGGTTACATGCACAAAAACCTGAAATATTTAATCGTTTAGTGGTTGAATTTATTGATAAGCACCAAAGTTAACTAGCATAAGGCTCAGTTAGGTCGGCATCTGTGTAAATTTAAAAAAATGAACTCTGCAGATATAGCCCACGTATCATCATTGTGGTATATTCCCGCCCTCTTTTAGCCTTAAAGTAAAACTGAAGGTAAAAACATGTTGAATCAATACATGGATCAAATTGAGACTCTCGGTCTAAACTTGTTTTTTGCTTTAATTTTTTTCTTTATCGGCATGGCGATTCACGATGTACTCAAACAAGGCAAAGTGCCTAAGTTTGGTCGATATATCGTTTGGTTAGTATTATTCCTTGGCTGTGCCGGGTTTGTAGCAAAAGGTATTATTCAGATGACCTGGGAAGGCTCAGGCATCGGTTAAACAAAACGATGGCAAAAGAATCAACAGACAGAACAACGATTGACCTGTTTGCTTCTGAAAAACGTCGTGGACGTCCAAGAAGCAATCCCTTAAGTCGGGAACAACAGTTAAAAATCAATAAGCGTAATCAGATCCAACGGGATCGCGCTAATGGATTAAAACGAATAGAGTTAAAGGTGTCACAAGTTTTGTATGACGCCTTGAACGAACAAGCATTGGCCAGTAACATCAGCCGTAGCCAGTTAATCGAATTAATCCTGCAACAACAAATCGACAACTGAACCATATTTTATAATTCGCAAAGCGAACTAGATATTTAAAGGATAGCAAATGGCAACTGTAGGTCTTTTTTTCGGTAGTGACACTGGTAATACCGAGGCTGTAGCCAAAATGATCCAGAAGAAACTGGGTAAGCAAATGGTTGATGTGAAAGACATCGCCAAGAGCACTAAAGAACAAATCGCTGAATTCGATTTAATTTTATTCGGTATTCCAACTTGGTATTACGGTGAAGCACAATGTGATTGGGATGACTTTTTCCCAGAACTCGAGCAAGTAGACTTTACTGACAAATTAGTCGCAATCTTCGGTTGTGGTGACCAAGAAGATTATGCTGAATACTTCCTTGATGCTATGGGCATGGTTGGTGACATCGTTTCTGCACGTGGTGGCATTATCATTGGTAACTGGCCAACTGAAGGTTATGATTTTGAAGCTTCTAAAGGCTTAGTCGATGATAAGCATTTTATTGGTTTAGGTATCGATGAAGATCGTCAGCCTGAATTAACAGAAGAGCGTGTAGACGCTTGGGTTAAACAAATTTACGAAGAAATGTGCTTAGCAGAGTTAGAAGACTAACCACATATCTCATCAGTTATCGGATATCAGTTCGATAGCTTGAATAAAAAAAGCGGCATTAGCCGCTTTTTTTGAATCTAGTTTTTGAATTTAATTGTAGAGGCCGGTTATTCTAATTGCTTATTTAAGTTGCTTATTTAAGTCAATTTTTAAAGTCGATATTGGAATTAATTTTCAAAATCCATAATACCTAATTGCTAGAAAGAGCCAATGGCAGCAAGTTTACAAACTACAACTTCAGTACAAAGGAAAAGGTATATGACAAGCTTGAGTGATTCATTTACTCAAAACCAAGCAACACACTGGGATATCTTTTGTGCTGTGGTTGATAACTATGGTGATATTGGTGTTACTTGGCGTCTAGCAAAACAGTTAGCTGCTGAATATCAAATTGACATTAACTTGTGGGTCGATGATTTGCAAAGCTTCTCACATATTTTACCAGAGCTAGATTGTGAACTCTCACAGCAGTGCTTTTATGGTGTGAATATATTGCAATGGAACTCCCCTCTAGATATACCTTACACCCCTGGTTCACTATTAATAGAAGCTTTCGCCTGTGAATTACCCTCATCAGTAATCGACATAATTGAGTCACAACATAAAACGCATCAGACAATTGAGCCAAATAGTAGGTTAGCAAATAATGTCAGTGAACCACCTGTATGGATAAACCTTGAATACCTTTCGGCTGAAGATTGGGTTGATGGATGCCATGGCCTGCCCTCAATGCAAGCAAGCGGCATTAAAAAATATTTCTATTTCCCAGGATTTAGTCATCACAGTGGTGGATTAATCTGTGAAGAAAATTTATTTAACCAACGTGATAGCTGGCAATCGGATGATAAAAATAAACTAGCCCTGTTTAAGCGGCTTGGTTTAACCGGTATTAATGTAAACGATTACGTTATTAGCGTTTTTAGTTATGAAACTGACGCGCTAACCGCTTTATGCCAGTATTGGATTAATGCAGCTCAGTCTGAAGTTAACACCCAAAAGATACATGCCTTAATTCCCATGGGTAAGAGTCTGCATAGTATTATCAGTTTATTAGGTGTGTCGTTCGACACTATAAAAGCAACCCAACGATTCTCTATGGGTAATTTAACCATACATATATTGCCCATGACAGATCAGACTGAGTTTGATCGTCTTTTATGGAGCTGCGATTTTAATATCGTTCGCGGTGAGGACTCATTTTTAAGGGCGCAATGGGCAGCAAAACCATTTATTTGGCACATATACCCACAAGAAGATGATTATCATCTAGTAAAATTACAGGCTTTTGTTAATATCTACAGCCTGAAACTTGAAAATGATATCGCAAATACTTGGTCTAAAACCAATTTTGCTTTTAATCAGCAAGATACCAATGTCGTTGAACATTGGCAGCAACTCATTTCAGCACAATTGCCACTGCAGCAGCATGCTAAAGATTGGCCGGTTGATGCTAAAAAGGATGCAGATCTCGCTTCACGACTGGTTGAATTTGTGAAAACCAGCTAAGATACTGCGCAATTAAAAATTAATACCTAAAAATAGGAATAAAGTAATGAAAACTGCTCATGAACTCCGTCCTGGTAACGTGATCATGTTAGATGGCAGCCCATGGGTTGTTCAGAAAACTGAAACAACTCGCTCTGGCCGTAACGCTGCAATCGTTAAAATGAAGCTTAAGCATGTTCTACAAGATTCAACCACTGAAACCACCTTCAAAGGTGATGACAAGATGGAAGATATCATCCTAGAACGTTTAGCATGTACTTATTCTTACTACGCTGATCCAATGTACGTATTCATGGATGCTGAGTACAATCAATATGATGTTGAAGCTGATAACTTAGGTGATGCAGCTGCTTATATCGTTGACGGTATGGAAGAAGAGTGTTCAGTAACTTTCTACGAAGGTAAAGCTATCTCTGTTGAGTTACCCGTTACAATCGTACGTGAAGTGACTTACACAGAACCAGCTGCTCGTGGTGATACTTCAGGTAAAGTAATGAAGCCTGCGACTATTACTGGTGGCGGTACTGTGACTGTTGCTGAATTCGTAAAGATTGGCGACATGATTGAAATTGATACTCGTACAAACGAATTCAAAAAGCGCGTTTAATCCACGCTTTTTAGATCAAGATTACGATATGTATAAAAAGCCAGCTCATGCTGGCTTTTTTTATTGTTTTTAATTGGTTAAAGCCAATTTGAGTTCATAAGAGACAATATCTATCCAACAGCCATTTCGAAGATTAATAAACTACCGAGTTACGAATATACAGAATTAAACATCGCTGCAGGTATTAATAAAACATCACCACAGAATAAAACGCTAATTATTGCAAAAAACCTTATAAAAAAACCTTTAAACTAAAGGTTAAATTCGTTATTGTTCGCAGACTTAAGTCGTAATTAGTAATGTTGAGGCAAGTATGCGCCCTATAATCAAATCCAATAAACTCGATAGCGTATGCTATGACATCCGTGGCCCTGTACATAAAGAAGCTCGTCGTCTTGAAGATGAAGGACATCGAATCTTAAAGCTTAACATTGGTAACCCGGCCCCATTTGGATTTGAAGCCCCAGAAGAAATTGTCCGTGATGTTATTTTAAACTTACCCAGTGCTCAAGGTTACTGTGAATCAAAAGGGTTATTCTCAGCTCGTAAGGCCATTGTGCAACATTATCAAGCTCAAGGTATACACGGTATCGACATTGAAGATGTGTATATCGGCAATGGCGCATCAGAACTTATCTGCATGGCATTACAGGGCTTGCTGAATACTGACGATGAAGTACTTATTCCTTCGCCTGATTATCCATTATGGACAGCGGCTGCAAACCTAGCAGGTGGTAAAGCGGTTCATTATCGCTGTGACGAAGAGTCAGATTGGTTCCCAGACTTAGAAGACATCAAAAGTAAAATCACCTCCCGTACACGCGGTATTGTGATCATTAATCCAAATAACCCCACTGGTGCGGTTTACAGTAAAGAGTTGTTATTAGATGTGATCGAACTTTGTCGCCAACATGACATCATTTTATTTGCCGATGAAATTTACGACAAGATTTTATACGATGACGCAGTACACACCCATGCGGCGTCGCTTTCAGACGATATTTTAACGGTTACTTTTAACGGCCTTTCAAAAGCATATCGCGCCGCAGGTTTCCGAGTTGGCTGGATGGTACTAAGCGGAAATTTAAAGTCTGCTGCTAATTACATTGAAGGGTTAGATATGTTGGCCTCAATGCGTTTATGCTCGAATGTGCCCAATCAACATGCCATTCAAACTGCATTAGGCGGTTATCAGAGTATTAATGAGTTAATACTGCCAAATGGGCGCTTAACAGCCCAACGAGATGTATGTTTTGATGCGCTTAATAGTATTCCTGGAGTCAGTGTTAAAAAACCCAAAGGCGCCTTGTATGCATTCCCTAAGTTAGACATGAAAAAATTTAACTTGCGCGATGATGAACGATTAGTACTCGATCTATTGAAATCACAAAAGATTTTATTAGTACAAGGAACGGCTTTTAACTGGCCAGAACCAGATCATGTTCGAGTGGTGTTCTTACCACATAAAGAAGACTTATCTAAGGCGCTCACCGACTTTGGGAACTTTTTAGAAGATTATTCCCAGTAAACCACAGATATTAAGTTGGTAGTACAACCCATTAAAACAAAAGCCACTCAGTTCTCTAAGTGGCTTTTTGTTGTCATATGCGCTTAATTTTATTCTTGAGGCGTTATAAACTGCAATCGTTAATCATTACAAAAGCGGACTAAATAGATAAAAGACTTGCTCTATAAAACGTTTATACATAGGACGTTGCTGCCACTCTTCATCGGTCAAAATATCTGAGTCATCCATATAGGCTTGTACAAGTTGCCCTAACCTTGCGGCGAATTTGACATCATCCACAGCTAAGGTTAATTCAAAGTTTAACCATAAGCTGCGCATGTCCATATTCACAGTACCAATTAAGCAGTGCTCCTCATCAATCAGTACTGACTTGGTATGTAATAAACCACCATTAAATTGATGAATCGTCACTCCTGCTGCTAATAACTCTGTAAAAAAGGAGCTGCTAGCCCATTTCACCATAGTAGAATCATTTTTACGTGGAATGATGATGTTAACATCCACTCCCCGCAATGAAGCTGTCACTAGCGCATCTAGCAATTGCTCGCTGGGAACAAAGTAAGGAGTAGTAATAATAATTTTATGCTCTGCTTGATACAGACTTTGCAATAATACTTGATGAATAACTTCTTCCGGCATACCAGGCCCTGACGGGATAGCCTGAACTAAAGAGGATGTATCTGTACAATGCGCCTCAGGTGGCATTTCCGGTAAAATTCGCTCATTAGTTTCAACTTCCCAGTCCCAAGCACTTACGGTATTCATAACCGGCACAACTGGGCCAGTAATTCTAACCATAATGTCAATCCACTCACCTACACCATCAGATTGTTTAAAGCATTTGGGATCAACTAAATTCATAGAGCCGGTATAACCAACCGTGTTATCTATAACCACTATTTTACGGTGCAAGCGTAAATCCATTCTTCTAAAGAACATTCTTAGTGGGCTAACTTTCAATGCAGCAACAACATTAATCCCAGCATTTCTCATTTTTGAAGGCCAAGATGATTTGAAAAACAAACGACTACCCGCAGCATCTAGTAGTAGCTTAACTGAAACACCTCTGTTTGATGCATTGATGAGTGCTATAGCGACTTCATCAGCTAGTCCTCCAGGATGCCAAATATAAAACTCCATATCGATTAGCGATTCGGCATGATTAATATCACTAATAATCGAGTTCAGTATTTGTTCAGGTGTTTGTTGCAGCGCTATTTCGTTTGCTGTTAACGAAGGAATATTTAATTGCACATCACATAATTTACTTATCGAACTCGCATAATCACTTTGACGCTCAGGTTGATGTGCGTTGTGCTGATATAAAGCTGAAAACCAATCAGCATAAGGTTTATACATGGCTTTAGAACGGCTAGAACGCGCTTTGCCAAGGTGTAATTCACCAAATAATAAGTAAGCAATAACCCCCACAAAAGGCAGGAAGTAAATGATCAATAACCACGAAAAAGAAACCCCAACACTTCTGCGTTTAATCACAATGCGCGTTGCAACACCGCCCAGAATTAACCAATAAAGGAAAACACCGAGCACTGCAATTATTTGGGTTATTTGATCCATAGGTATTTGATTCGCCCTAAGCTTTATAGTGAATTTGTTATAAATTAATAGTAGAGTTTGATTGTACTGAATATTCGATCAAACGTCATAATTTGCGTAGCTTTATAGGTGCTATTCTATTTAAAGTGCTAATAAACATCACAATAATAAGGTCTTTATTATTAAACGTGTCATATATCCTTTATTGTTCATCATCATAATCGGCACCTTGTTGTCTTATATGTATGTAATTTCGACGTTTAATGGTCAACCGGAGATAATGATGAGTGAACAGCCGCCTTTTTTTGTATCTCAGTGCTCTAGTCAGGCTTCTGAATCTGCCCCGATTGATAGACAAGGTAAACTAAATGTTGCTGTTTGGAATATTTATAAACAGCAAAAAATTGATTGGCAGCCTGTACTAACAGAATTAACCCAACAAAACGACTTAGTATTACTTCAAGAAGCGAAGCTAAACAGTACCTTTGTTCAATATCTTGATGACCATCAGTTTCATGTATTGATGGCTAAAGGCTTCAAGTTAATGAATGTGCCAATGGGAGTCATGAATCTATCGACACAACCGGCTAATGAAGCCTGCGCCTATCAAACAACCGAGCCACTCATTCGTTTTGCTAAATCAACCTTAGTCAGCCGTTACCCGCTCTCATCAGGTGAACAGCTATTAGTTATTAATTTACATGGTGTGAATTTTGATATGCGATTAAGTAGTTTTGAAGCCCAGTTCAAACAAATTCTGCATAAGGTCACAATGCATCGAGGGCCGGTGATTTTAGCTGGGGATTTCAATACATGGCGTGAAGGTCGGATGAATATTGTCACACAGTTAGCGCAAGGTTTACGACTAGAAGAAGCCCATTACAAAGTCGACTTTAGAAAACGCGTATTCGGGCTACCTTTAGATCACCTATATTATCGTGGTTTGCATTTAACGGGTGCTAATTCAGATAAAACCACAGCATCTGATCATAATCCGATACAAACTCAGTTCGAATTACGTTAAGCCTCTACTCGCAACTTAAAATACTTTAAAGCAAATCAGCCGCGACTCATCACAGGTAAAACGATAAAAATCCTGTTCACGGTCTTGCTTGCCAGCAAACACCATCATGGCTTTTTTATCTGTACCTTTCACTAACTCTCTTATTTGGGTTAGCCTTTGTGTAAAATTATTAAAGACTGTTTTACTCCATTCTGTAGTATTGATTTCGACAAAATAGGGGCGTAAATTCTTTTTCTTACCGTCACTTTCTTGCCACCAACCAGCTGACAGTTTCACAATAATCTGATCATCAATAATTTCTGGTTTCTCCCAGGACAAGCTACTAAAAAAGACCTTTGTCTCAGGTTTCTCAGATTGAAAACGAAATTTTTGTTTACCTATCGGGTTTTGTATTTTATGAAAAACCTGCTGATATTGATGACCACTAATCCCAACAAACGTTAGCTCACGATCGCGATCGAAGGGAAAATTAAAATATTGGTCCACTAAGGTTTGAAAAGAACTGGTCACATAGTTTTGCTTGCTGTTAGCTCGATTGGCATTATCAAATTGTTTTTTAATCACGCCATGCTGTGCTTGTATATCACTAGCTGAACTTTTCTCTGTTTTAACTGATTTAGCAGCCGTTAAATTGAAACGATTTGGATAGGCTAATGGAAAGCCTTCATCAGTTGAAATCCTAGCCGTTTTAGCTTGTTCGCGTATTTTAGAGGTTGCTTTGGCATAACAACCAACAAGGTGTTCGCTGTTTTTACCTGTTTTAAAGTAGGGTTTACGCAGATTAACTGCTTTTTTGTATGAACATGGTATTAAACTAACCCCGCACTCGTCACATACAAACTGATAAGATTTAACGTCGTCGATTAAATACAAATCTTCATTTGTGACAGTCTTTTGTAATTCAACACAACGGGCATCATCCATCTTAGTACTCTATATTTATTCCAATAACTAAGAGTAAAGCTATGCAGATATGAGATCAAATTATAGTGTTAATTTATTGAATAAAAACAAATTGATTATCTGGCAGTTCGACTGCAACTACAGTAATGTTATAACTATAAGAGGATTACCATCTTCCGTATTCAGCGAGTCACACTCTCTAGGGGACGCATATGAAATCAAGTACTTTTATGGCATGGATCACCCGTATGCCTTTACTCGAACGCTGGGCTTTAATGCACTGCTTCCAAAAAGAAAACGTGTCAGAGCATTGCCATCAAGTCGCAGTCATTGCACATTTATTGGTTGTCATCAAAAACAAACGGTTTAATGGCAATTTGAACCCTGAAAAAGCCGCCACTATTGCCCTTTATCATGAAGTCTCAGAAACCAAGCTCCAAGATATCAATTCAAATACCAAGTATCACAGCCCTGAATTTACTAAAGCCTTTAAAAAGTTAGAAAATTTAGCAGAGAAAGAATGTTTAGCCTCGCTGCCTGAAGATTTAAGAGAAGAGATGGAACCTTTACTGGTCCAGTCTGAAGTTGATCCTGAATACAAAGCCATCGTAAAAGCAGCAGATATATTGCAGGTATACGTTAAAACCATGAATGAGCTTAGGTTTAACAATGACGAATTTCATCACGTCAAAGACAACTTAGATAAAAAACTCAACGAAATACAGCAGCAGCTACCCGAAGTAAAATGCTTTATCGATATCTTTTTAGACAGTTGCACATCAACCTTAGATAAACTGACTGAAAATGATCCACATATTTAATACCTTGTTACTTTAGCGATAACCCTTCTAACGTAATGAGCTCATGTATTAATTCACTTGATAACAGGAATGACAATGCCAGATACGATTTCATATAAACAACCTGATACCAATGAACCCCATAATCCTTGGCATGATCGACGCTTGGGTGAAGATAAGTTAAGACGCAACGATCATCGCAGCCCTTTTCAACGTGACCGAGCACGAATTTTACATTCAGCTGCATTTAGAAGATTACAAGCAAAAACCCAAGTTCACGGCATCGGCATGAACGACTTTTTCCGAACAAGATTGACTCATTCACTTGAAGTATCGCAAATAGGAACAGGGATCGCTGCGCAACTAAAACGAAAACACCCCCATGTTAACGATTTACTCGATTCAATGAGTTTGATTGAATCCTTGTGTTTAGCCCATGATATTGGCCACCCACCTTTTGGCCACGGTGGAGAAGTCGCACTCAACTACATGATGCGAAACCATGGAGGCTTTGAAGGAAACGGGCAAACCTTTCGTATCTTGGCAAGGCTTGAGCCCTACACCCAATATTGGGGAATGAACCTATCAAGACGTACGCTGTTAGGGATCCTTAAATACCCTGCTCTATACAGTCAATTACATGTAGATCTAGGTACTGAAGAAATTAAAAGCCATCGTCAGCTTAAACCGTCACAATGGCCACCGGTTAAAAGTTTATTCGATGATGATAAAGACATTTATGATTGGGTGTTGGCAGGTTTATCTGTTAAAGACAGAAACCGTTTTGTGAGTTCAAAACCCAGTAAAACCGACACTTACCCGCATAATAGAACTCAATATAAATCATTTGATTGTTCCATCATGGAATTAGCTGATGATATCGCTTACGCAGTACACGATCTAGAAGACGCTATCGTCATGGGAATTGTATCCCCAGCGCAGTGGCAACAAGACGTCGCAAGTCACTTATCTCAAAGTGAAGATGAATGGCTTAGCAACGAATTTAAAACGATAGCAGACAAGCTATTTTCACCGCATCATCACTTAAGAAAAGATGCCATTGGCACGTTAGTGAATGGTTTTGTAACTGATATCATTGTTGTCGAAGATACTCAATTTGAAGAACCTTTATTGAGATACAATGCCAAGCTTCAGCCAGCATTCGCAGATGCGTTAAATACATTAAAACAGTTCGTGTTTAAGTATGTTATCCGTAAACCAGAAATACAAATGCTAGAGTACAAAGGCCAACAAATTGTCATGGAGCTGTTTGAAGCATTTGAATCAGATCCTTTAAGGTTATTGCCACTTAATACCCAGGAGCGTTGGCAACATGCTAAAGATAATAATTTAAATGAAATGCGCGTTATCGCTGATTATATATCCGGTATGACTGATGAATTTGCAGGACGATTACATCAACAACTTTTCGGTCCTAAATCAGCAGGAATTTTTGAAATTAGCCTAGAACGTTGATATTTTGCTGAATACACAACTAAACAGCAAAGACATCAAAACTCATTTCACTTTTATGATTAGCCTATTCAACCAAGTTAGAAGTTGAATGGGCGGATCTGACTCTATCCATACACACTATCTCTTTCACGCTACCTCTTTCACACTAGCTTTTGCACACTTCCTCCGGCTAAATATCTTCTACTCACTATGCCAATCTTTCATTCTCAATGTTTGAGCCTTATTTATAAAGAAACTTATACTTATACTTATACTTATACTGAAGCTTAAACAAGTAATTTGGCCAATGCTAATAGCTCTTATCTAATAACCCTTATCTAACAGCCCTTATCTAATAGCCTTCATGTAGACTTCAACTTTCAGTTGATTTGACTGTCATTAATCTTTAAACAACAACGTTTAGGTTTACTATGTGACCTAGCCTTTATTTACAAACCAAACAACGTAATAAAATTACCAATAAGCATCATTTTGTGGGTTTGATCACGATAACTATGCCCCTAAAGAGGTAATTTTATAACAAGGATTAAGAATTCTTACCTATAAACAAAATGATTTAAAGATATTTGAGAGTCGTTACCTAAAACTGTTTAGTTAACTATTTTTAAAGGAAGTGATTATGACTGTCACCAACACTGAGCAACTTAACCAGTTAGTGGACCGCGTATCAAAAGCGCAAAAAGAGTTTGCTAATTTCAGCCAAGAACAGGTTGATAAAATCTTTAGAGCTGCAGCCCTCGCTGCAACTGATGCGCGTATTTCATTAGCCAAAATGGCAGCCAATGAAACCAATATGGGTTTGTTAGAAGACAAAGTAATTAAAAACCACTTTGCATCAGAGTATATTTATAACAAATATAAAGATGATAAAACCTGTGGCATCATTGCTGAAGATGTGACGTTCGGCACCATTACAATTGCCGAGCCTGTAGGCATTATTTGCGGCATCGTACCAACTACCAACCCAACATCTACTGCAATCTTTAAAGCATTAATCAGCCTTAAAACACGTAACGGGATCATCTTCTCACCTCACCCTCGTGCAAAAGAGTCGACGACTACTGCAGCAAGAATCGTGCTTGAAGCTGCTATTGAAGCAGGTGCACCCAAAGACATTATCGGTTGGATTGATGAACCATCAGTGGCTTTATCAAATCAATTAATGACCCACGAGCAAATCAATCTAATTCTCGCAACTGGTGGCCCAGGTATGGTGAAAGCGGCTTATTCATCAGGAAAACCAGCCATTGGAGTTGGCGCTGGTAATACCCCTATCGTTATTGATGAAACAGCCGATATTAAGCGCGCAGTTAGCTCAATTTTAATGTCTAAAACCTTTGATTACGGCGTGGTTTGTGCGTCAGAGCAAGCTGTTGTAGTCGTTGATAGTATTTATGAGCAAGTAAAAGAAAGATTCGCCAGCCACGGCGGTTATATCTTGTCCGTTGCCGAAACAAAAGCGATGCAAGATGTGATCCTGAAGAATGGCAATTTAAATGCAGATATTGTCGGTCAAAGTGCATCAACCATTGCAGATATGGCGGGCATAGATGTACCAAGCTGGACCAAAGTACTTATCGGTGAAGTGACTGACATTAGTGATGCCGAAGCTTTTGCCCATGAAAAACTATCGCCTCTTTTAGGTATGTATCGCGCAACTGACTTTAATGATGCAATGGATAAAGCTGAAGCTTTAGTCACCCTAGGTGGTATTGGCCACACATCAGGTTTGTATACAGACCAAGACGGTCAAACCGAGCGTGTTAAAGCCTTTGGCTTTAGAATGAAAACAGCCCGCATTTTAATTAACACACCCGCGTCGCAAGGGGGTATTGGTGATTTATATAACTTTAAGTTAGCACCATCACTGACCTTAGGTTGTGGCTCTTGGGGTGGTAATTCTATCTCTGAAAATGTCGGACCGAGCCATTTAATTAATAAGAAAACCGTCGCTAAAAGGGCTGAGAATATGTTGTGGCATAAACTTCCTTCATCTATTTATTTTCGTCGCGGCAGCTTACCTATTGCACTGGAAGAGTTGGAAACTAAAAAGCGCGCCTTAATCGTTACCGACAAGTTCCTATTTAATAATGGTTACTGTGATGAAACAATTAAAATTCTTAAAGCACAGGGTTTAGAAACTGAAGTCTTTTACGAAGTCGAAGCAGATCCAACTTTAGCTATCGTCAAACAAGGCGCTAAAGTCGCACAAAGTTTTCAACCAGATGTGATCATTGCTTTGGGCGGTGGTTCGCCAATGGATGCTGCCAAAATCATTTGGGTATTATATGAGCATCCAGATGTAGATTTTGCCGATTTAGCACTGCGCTTTATGGACATTCGTAAACGTATTTACAAATTCCCTAAGTTAGGTGTAAAAGCGCAAATGGTCGCGATACCAACTACGTCAGGAACAGGCTCAGAAGTAACTCCATTTGCGGTAGTCACAGATGAAGTTTCTGGTATGAAATACCCTATTGCCGATTATCAACTCACGCCTAACATTGCGATTGTCGATCCAAACTTAGTCATGGATATGCCAAAATCACTCACAGCATTTGGTGGTATCGATGCTGTGACTCACGCACTTGAAGCTTATGTCAGTGTGATGGCTAATGAGTTTAGTGACGGGCAAGCTTTGCAGGCACTAGACTTACTGGTTGAATATTTACCAGCAGCATATGAACAAGGTGCAAATGCACCAGTGGCACGTGAAAAAGTCCATAATGGCGCAACTATCGCCGGTATTGCATTTGCAAATGCATTCCTTGGAATTTGTCACTCTATGGCACATAAACTAGGGGCAGAATTCCACCTAGCACATGGTTTAGCAAACGCATTATTGATCAGTAATGTTATTAGATTTAACGCCACAGATATGCCAACAAAACAAGCATCATTTAGCCAATACGATCGCCCTAAAGCACTTTGCCGTTATGCGACCATAGCTGAACATTTAAAAATTGAAGGCGTCGACACTGCAGATACTGACAGTGAAAAAGTTGAGTTATTAATTGCTAAAATTGATCAATTAAAGTCTGTAGTGGGCATTCCAGCCTCTATTCAAGAAGCGGGTGTTAATGAGGCTGATTTCTTAGCAAAATTAGATGAATTAGCAGAACATGCTTTTGATGACCAATGTACTGGTGCTAACCCACGTTACCCATTAATCAAAGAGCTAAAACAGATTTTACTCGATAGCTTTTACGGTATAGAGTATCAAGATAAACAGGCATAGTCATAGTCAAAGTACTCAGTCTGAATAGGTTATGTTTTACTATTCAGCTTTCAATAATGAAACGCTAATCAATTGATTGGCGTTTTTTCATTTTTGACAGTTCATTTAATTAATCTAATCAATCACTGTTTATTGTTAATCCATTGCTGTTTTCTTGCCCTTCTGATTAACTAGTCAGCTAACACAACAATCATGTGGGTCAGAATGGAACGTCGTTTACTTCTAAAAACTGTATTAACTGGTAGTGCTATATTAACGGTTGCAGGCGTAACCACTTGGATTGCCATAGATACCGAAGAAGGTCCGTTAACTATTGAGTATACGTTGAAGCGCATTGCTGAAATGAAACAGCATTTACTGAATTTACAGACAAACGATTCAAGAATTTTAACGACTGGTAATTGGGAACTTAGCCAAATTTTAAATCATTGTGCTCAAAGTGTTGAATACTCTATCAGCGGATACCCAGAGCATAAATCTGAGTTATTCAAAAACACCCTCGGTAGCTTCGCGTTTTCAGCATTTGCCGCAAAAGGGAAAATGAGTCATAACCTGAGCGAAGCAATACCAGGCGCACCACTACTCACCCCTAAAGATATTGATATGGCTTTAAATCGTCTGCAACTGTCATTAACTGACTTCCAGCAACACGCAGGTAAGCTGCAACCACACTTCGCTTATGGCGAATTAACGAAATCAGAATATGAATTAGCACATGTGATGCACTTTAATAACCATTTAAAAGAAATTATGGTGGTCTAATTTAAATACACCTAACTTAAATACACCTAACTGAGTAAGCGAGTAATTAACTCATTAAAACTGACTTAATGAAAAAAATAATAAATGAATTAAGTGCATTCATTTACCGCGGTAGAAAATTTTAAGCTTCACAACTTTTAACAGCACTAGCAGATACCGCTCTTTGTTGGCACAGCCAAGCACCTGCGCGTTTAGGATCGTTTTTATCCCTATTACACCGCTTAACGCCATCATCTATAAAGCTTGGCGAACTCATGGTTTTAATAAACAAGTTAGACTGACCTTTAGCTTTACTTTTCAAATCCGCTAAAATTAACTTAGTTGAATTTCGTACCGCTTTATCACAATTTAATTGCGATAAACCTGCAGCGCTGCTGTGAGAACCACTGGTCTTCATATTATTAACGACGGCAACATCAATCTCTTCAACCTGTAAATTTTTAGGTTCATGCTGAGAGAAATGCACCACTCCAGCCTCATCTACCCATTTATAAATTTCTGCAGACACTGGGTAGGAGAGCACTATTAATAAGCTAGTGGATATGAGCGAAGGCTTAATATTTAATTTTATCATTTGTAAATCGTATAATAATTATAAATAGTAACCCTAACTTACTGAAAGTAAATTCAAAAATAAATAGCTCTTTAGGGTGTCTAATTCAATTTTACGGTAATTATGACCGTATAGGTAAAGGCATACATATTTTATTAACTATTATGAATAGCACTGATTAACTTATGTGGTTCATTTACGCCAAGATAAATGGCATCAATACCGTTGACAGGATTTGTAAGTAAAATACGGACATTAGGTACACCACTGAAATTGTAACGCTTAATATGTTCACTTCGAGCAATCACATCGTGATTGATATTAATTGAGGTGATGTTAGACAGACTAATCGTAAATTGGTTAAACACCCCATAGCGCACATATAATGTTTGTTGGTCAATGCTGATAGGACGACGTGACATCGCGCGATACTCTGCAATGAAAAAAGCCAAACTAAAACAGGTTAAACCAGTAATGATGTTTGCAGCAAAAGGTGACCATATAAAATGAATCAGTAAATGCATTAAGGGGATTTCAAAAGCAATCATTAACATAAAACCAAGTGCATTCGATTGATTAGCATCCTTAAGGTGATAATAAAAATGTTGCTCCCCTTTATAGCTACTTGGTTTAATAAAACGACTGCAAAAAACAAAACTCCATACTCGCGTTTCAAGCATTAGCACACTGGCCAGTATGCCATTGCCTACGAGGTTTATAATTGAATTTTCAATAGCTATATCAGGATCTTAACCGCTTTTTACGGCTTGCCTAATAGCAAGTATTACGCACAAAATAGCACTTAACTCTATGATAAAAAATCCCGTGATTAGTACATAGCGTAAATCTGTTAAGTGTAGCCATAAGACTTGATTTTCAGCTGGAATAAAATAACTACCGAGAGCGACAAACAGCGCAAAGTAACTTAATGACTTGAGCAAGGCTAACTTATTGGATTTTACACACACAAAACAAATTAATGGCATTGTCACCATCATATCAATCAGTAAAAGCCATTCACTTTTTACTCTGCCAAAATCGTTTAGCCACATATCATGGGTATAAAAATACCACCAAGCTATCGACATGCAAACGAAGCAAACAAAAGGAAGCTTTAGTATTAACTTGTGCTTTGTCATGGTGGATATATTCCTTTATAAACACATTATTTAGTATTGTTACCATTAGTCATTAATAGCTGAATTAATTACTCTCGCCTTAGATAAATAAAACAATCCGTGGCTTGTTTAACATCATCAACCAGATAATCTTTAGTATGTTTTTCAACAAGCTCAAAACCTTGCGCTTGGCATAGTTTAATCACATCTTCAGATTGAAAATAGTGCATATGCACGCGGTCACCCACTGCTGATTCTTGGGTAACGGAATTCTGATAATCATCTTCCATAAAGCTAATAAACAATTAACTGTTGGCAGCTAATACATTAGCTAAATCAGTAATAAATTGTGTTAACTCGAATTGCTCTAAATAAGGGATACAAAACGCACATATAGCAATATTAAATGTATCAGCTGAAGATTGAGGGCGTAAATCATTCAAGTCACGCATATCTCTAACATGATAATGACATTGCGGATTGTTTTGCTTAGCAAGCTTAATCATCGCTGGTGCAAGGTCAAAACCGGCAATAGCAATATTGAGTTTTTCGTTATCTGTGGAGCGCCAGTTCAATAAGTATTGGCTAATATTACCTGGGCCGCAACCAACCTCTAGTATGGTTGATCTATGCAATGTTTGTTCTTCAAAGATTAGTCCACATAACTTATCTAAACTGTCGCTATATAAATCACAGTCCATGTATTTATCTTGATATTTTTGGGCCATTTTATTAAACGTTGAGACAGTCTCATTGACCTTATCCATATAATTATTCAGTCCATTTAGTCAGCTTACAGAAACAAAAATATTCAATTCACAGTGGGTAAAAGATTAACCAATATTACAATTTTTGGATATAAAAAAACCACCCTAAGGTGGTTTTTACAATCATTGCGTATCTAGAACTAAACTAGTGCAAGTGCAAGTGCAATAATTAAAGTGCGCTAATCGCGTCTTTACATAACTGAGTAATACGTTCCCAGTCACCCTGCTCCATTGCATCAGTTGGCGCAATCCAGCTTCCACCAATACAATCAACGTTTGGCAGGGCCAAGTAATTTTTGTAACTCGATGGTGTAATACCACCCGTTGGACAAAAACGAATATTAGCTAAAGGCCCCGAGAAAGCTTTAAGCGCATTCACGCCGCCAGACGCTTCTGCAGGGAAGAATTTAAAGTGGGTATAACCCAGCTCCATTCCAACCATAACTTCAGAAATACTCGCAACACCAGGAATTAAAGGCACATTACCTTTTTTCGCAGCTTCAAGTAATCCTTTTGTAGCACCAGGGGTAATGATAAATTGTGAACCTGCATCAATGGCTTGCTGAAGATGAAGTTCATTTAAAATTGTACCTGCACCCACAATCGCTTCTGGCACTTCTTTAGCAATTAATTCAATTGCTTCTAAAGCACACTCTGTGCGTAAGGTAATCTCTAAAACACTTATGCCACCCGCAACCAATGCTTTCGCTAACGGTACAGCATGCTCAATTTTATTGATAACCATTACAGGAACAATCGGACTGCGTTTAAAAATATCTTGCGGCTGTATTGTCCAGTTATTCTCAAGCATTCGTTAATCTTCCTTAAAATTAGTAAATTTCGTCAATGGCACTGGTACTGCGAGCGCCTGTTTCAGGACTGCTTAAACTATTTCGAAGTGCACCAAATAGTTCGCGTCCCATGCCATAACTTGAATGATGTAAATCCACTTTACCGGCAACACGTGCAGCTAAGGTTGCTTCATCCACAAGTAAACTTAATTCGCCAGTTTCGGCATTAACACGGATTAAATCGCCATCTTCTACTTTGGCAATCATTCCACCATCTAACGCTTCTGGCGTTAAATGAATTGCAGCAGGTACTTTACCCGACGCACCAGACATACGTCCGTCGGTGACTAATGCAACTTTAAATCCTTTGTCTTGGAGCGTGCCAAGGTACGGCGTGAGTTTGTGTAATTCAGGCATACCATTAGCTTTAGGTCCTTGTCCTTTAACAACAACGACACAATCTCTGTCTAATTCACCCGCTTGGAAAATGGCATCAAGTTTGTTTTGATCGTCAATAACAACGGCAGGACCTTCAACAATACGGTTACCGTTAGGTACTGCAGAGACTTTAATCACTGCACGGCCTAAATTACCTTTAACCAATTTTAAACCACCATTATTTTGGAATGGTGTAGCAACGTTGGTTAAAACTTCTTTGTCTAGACTTTCAATCGGTCCATCTACCCAGGTTAGCTTGCCATCAAGAATACGTGGTTCTTGAGTGTATTTACGTAGTCCGAAACCTGCGACGGTATTAACATCTTCGTGAATAAGGCCAGCATCCAGTAATTCTTTAACTAAAAATGCCATTCCGCCTGCAGCGTGGAAATGGTTAATATCTGCATGACCATTCGGATACACTTTCGCCATTAATGGCACACAGTCTGATAAATCAGAAAAGTCATCCCAGTTAACAATGATGCCAGCTGCACGAGCGGCGGCAACAATATGCATTGTTAGGTTAGTTGACCCACCTGTTGCAAGAATACCGACAATACCGTTAACCACTGATTTCTCATTAACGACTTCGCCAATTGGTGTGTATTGGGTGCCCATTTCGGTTAAACGACACACTTGCTTGGCAGCCATAGCGGTTAATTCATCACGTAATGGATCGTCTGGATTCACAAAAGATGACCCAGGAAGCTGCAGCCCCATGATTTCAAGCATTAACTGGTTTGAGTTTGCAGTACCGTAGAAAGTACATGTCCCCGCACTATGGTAAGAGCTTGATTCAGCTTCAAGCAATGCAGCACGATCAACTTTACCTTGGGCAAATTGCTGACGTACTCGTGCTTTTTCTTTATTTGGAATACCCGACTTCATTGGCCCTGCTGGGACAAACATCATAGGCAAATGACCAAAGCTCAGTGCACCAATCAATAAACCAGGTACGATTTTGTCACAAATACCCAGCAGTAATGCACCGTCAAACATATTGTGAGAAAGACCTACTGCAGTTGACATAGCAATGACTTCACGGCTAAGTAAGCTGAGTTCCATGCCAGGCTGACCTTGAGTCACACCATCACACATTGCAGGAACACCTGCTGCAACTTGTGCAACACTACCGACTTCCTGACACGCTTTCTTTAAAAATTCTGGATAAGTCTCATATGGTTGATGTGCAGAAAGCATGTCATTAAACGCAGTAACAATACCAATATTGGCTTTTGTTAATTGACGCAATGATTCTTTATCTGCAGGCTGACAAGCAGCAAAACCATGAGCTAAATTACCGCAGCTTAATGCACTGCGATGAACACCTTTGGCACTGGCATCATTTAATGCCGCTAAATATTTTTTACGAGAATCTTTGCTGCGTTCGATAATTCTATCGGTTACAGCTTGAACTACTGAGTGCATAATGGACTCCTTTAAGCGCTATAGAACACATCAACGGGCGTCTTGCGCTGCGCTAATACTGCTCTGATAGGCATTTCGTTCACATCGTCATTTTCTAACGCTTGGCGATATACGGATAATTTTGACTCACCTACAAGGTGAAGATAGATTTGACGGCTGTTTAAGATTGCACCTTTAGATAAAGTAATACGTGCATGTGGCGCTGTCGTTGGATTAACCGCTGCACACAAAGACTCGGTGGTAAATGCATTATCTAATTCAGCGCTGCACGGGAACCAAGAACAGGTGTGTCCATCTGTTCCCATACCTAAAACAACGACATCAAAAGGTTTAGGGAAATTAGCTAATGACTCAATGGTCATATCACAGCCTTTCTCTGGGCTATCAAACATGTTTTTTAAACCGCGAAATTTTGCATTTGCTGCACGATTTTGTAATAGATGTTCACGGACTAAACGCTCATTTGAGTCATTGGCTTCAGCATCAACCCAACGTTCGTCAGCCAATGTAATGTATACATCAGCCCAATCAATGGCTTTATTACTGAGTAATTTGAATAATTTCAACGGTGTTGAGCCACCAGAAACAACTAAGCTAGCTTTACCTCGGCTATCAACTGCGTCTTGTAATTGGCTAGCAATTTTATCAGCAAGCTTTGCTTCTAAATCGCTAGGTGTATCAAATGATTTAAATACAGATTCTTTTATCATCATCAATCCTTACTCGTCCCAAGAACGGCCGTCTTTAGTAATAAGAGCAACTGAAGCAACTGGGCCCCAAGTGCCTGCTGGGTAAGGCTTTGGCTTTTCGCCGCCGTTTTCCCAAGAATTCATGATGCCGTCAACCCAAGTCCATGCTTCTTCAACTTCATCACGACGAACGAATAAGGCTTGGTTACCAATCATGGCTTCTAATAACAAACGTTCATAAGCATCAGCAATGCGTTCGTTTTTGAAAGTATCGGTGAAACTTAAATCAAGCTTGGTAGTTTGAATGCGCTGTTTCTCTTCCAAACCAGGCACTTTATTCATCATTTGAATTTCAACGCCTTCATGAGGCTGTAGACGAATCGTTAATTTATTTGGAGGCAAATTACGCATGCTGTCGCGATACAAGTTCAACGGTGGATTTTTAAAGTAAACCACAATTTCAGAACTCTTAAATGGCATACGCTTACCACTACGTAAGTAGAAAGGTACGCCAGCCCAACGCCAGTTATCAATATCAACACGCAGTGCTACAAAAGTTTCAGTGCTTGATTTAACGTTTGCACCTTCTTCTTCAAGGTAACCAGGTACTGGGCTACCTTTTAAGAAACCAGCGGTGTATTGACCGCGCACAGAATTCTCAAAAACGTTATATGGTGTGATTGGACGCAATGATTTAAGGACTTTTACCTTTTCATCACGAATGCTGTCAGCATCAAGATTGACTGGAGGATCCATTGCAACAAGGGTTAACACTTGTAATAAATGGTTTTGGATCATGTCACGCATTTGACCTGCAGTATCAAAATAACCCCAGCGGCCTTCAATACCCACTTCTTCAGCGACAGTGATTTGTACATGATCAATGGTTCGGTTATCCCACTTCGATGCAAATAAAGAATTTGCAAAACGAAGTGCTATCAGATTTTGTACTGTTTCTTTACCTAAGTAATGGTCAATACGATAAACCTGATTTTCATTGAAATACTCAGATACTTTATTATTGATAACTTTTGAAGACTCAAGACAAGTACCAATTGGCTTTTCAAGCACGATACGCGTATCAGAGTGAATAAGGTTTTGTTCATTAAGACAACGACAGATATCGCCGAAGATAGAAGGAGGTGTTGCAAAATAACTTACCATGACTCGCTTAGTAGGCTCTAATAAGTCATGGAATGCTTTATAGCCTTCAGCTTCTGTAAAGTTAGTGCCGATGTAATGGCAACGAGCAATAAATCTTTCTAGGGTTTCTTCACACAATTCGTCTTTAACAAATGTGTTTAACGCTTTATGTACTAAGGCGACAAACTCTTCATGAGTGAAGGCATCTTTAGCGACACCAATCACTTTCGTATCTTTATCTAGCAGGTTTGCTTTATCTAATTGATAAAGTGAAGGCAGTAATTTACGTCTCGCGAGATCGCCCTTCGTACCAAAAAGTACAAAATCGCAAGCCTTAGCCCCTGATGATGAGTTACTCATTGCTTTACATACTCCTTTATATTGTGTGCTCATTGGCTATTATTTTGTGCTGCCGATGATTTAAAACACACTTTTGTTGTAATATAACAACAGAATTAGATTTGTGCATCTATATTTTGAAAATATTCGTTTGTCTTGTATCTAGCCTTTTTAACATAAAACCTGATAGTATTTTGGTGATTAAATTACTCTACTATCTCTTTATAGTTACAGAATAACTCAGTAAACTGACTACATAACGTTTATAGAAGTACGAAAATTACTTCATTCACTATTAAAATGTAATTTATGATATAAAATTACATCATCCATTTTAGCGGACAATTGCTTATGAATACCCTTGAAAAGGTGCAAAAGAGCCTTACACAATTTAGTAAGTCAGAGCGTAAAGTGGCAGAAGTTATCTTATCTTCTCCACAAACAGCTATCCACTCTAGTATAGCTACGCTTGCGAAAATGGCTGACGTCAGTGAGCCAACGGTGAATCGCTTTTGTCGCCGTCTAGATACTAAAGGCTTTCCTGATTTTAAATTACATCTAGCGCAAAGTCTTGCTAACGGTACGCCTTATGTTAGCCGTCATGTCGAAGAAGATGATTCTCCAGAATCATATACAACAAAAATCTTCGAATCTTCAATGGCATCCCTTGATACAGCACGTCAAAGCCTAGATGTAGTAGCAGTTAACAAAGCAGTCGATATCCTGACTCAAGCTAAAACCATCTCGTTTTTCGGCCTAGGTGCTTCATCTTCTGTTGCTCACGATGCGCAAAATAAATTTTTCCGCTTTAATGTTCCAGTTATATGCTTTGATGATGTACTGATGCAACGAATGAGCTGCATTGGCTGTGATGAAGGTGATGTGGTCGTACTAATTTCACATACTGGACGTACCAAATCATTAATTGAAATAGCCCGTATTGCACGTGAGAACGGCGCTGCCGTGATTGGTATTACTGCACGTAATTCCCCTCTTTCACACGAATGTACTCTACCAGTGACGATGGAAGTGCCAGAAGATACAGATATGTATTTGCCTATGGCATCTCGTTTAGCACAGCTCGTCACAATTGATGTTCTGGCAACCGGGTTTACCCTTCGCAGAGGCCCACGTTTTCGAGATAATTTGAAGCGTGTTAAGGAAGTTTTAAAAGAATCACGAGTTAATAAAGATCTTACTATTTAAATATTTCCTTTAAATGACAAGACTGAAAAGCCGAACAGTATTAACTGTTCGGCCTTTTTTTTGTCTAAAGATCGATTATGTCACAAAAATAAAACACAAAAACCGTTCTTTTTGTTTGTAACTTTCCTACATAATGCCAAAATCTCTGTTAATATAGTTTCATTATATGTACCGAATTCTTTTTCTTTAAATTAACGGAGTATCTTATGTTCCGCAGAACTAAAATCGTTACTACACTTGGCCCTGCAACTGATCGTGATGACAATTTACGTAAAATCATCGCAGCGGGTGCGAATGTGGTGCGTCTTAACTTCTCACATGGTTCACCAGAAGATCATCTTAAACGTGCTACTGACGCTCGTAACATCGCTAAAGAGTTAGGCGTTCATGTCGCAGTATTAGGTGACTTACAAGGCCCTAAAATTCGTGTTTCTACTTTCAAAGATAACAAAAAAATTCAACTGAATTTAGGTGACATCTTTGTTTTAGATGCGGCATTAGGCAAAGGCGAAGGTGACGAAAAGCAAGTTGGTATTGATTATAAAGAGTTACCAAACGACGTTGTTATCGGTGACATCTTAATGCTTGATGATGGTCGTGTTCAACTTCGAGTTGATTCAGTAGATGGTCAAAAAGTTTTCACTACTGTTACTGTTGCTGGTCCTCTATCAAACAATAAAGGTATCAATAAGCAAGGTGGCGGTTTAACTGCACCAGCATTAACTGAAAAAGATAAAGCTGACATTTTAACAGCTGCTCAAATTCAAGTTGATTACCTTGCCGTTTCATTTCCACGTACTGGTGCAGATTTAGATTTAGCTCGTAAACTTGCAGAACAAGCTGGTAGCTATGCATTAATCGTATCAAAAGTGGAACGTGCTGAAGCTGTTGGTACTGACGAAGCAATGGACGATGTTATTAAAGCATCTGATGCTGTAATGGTTGCTCGTGGTGACTTAGGTGTTGAAATTGGCGATGCTGCATTAGTGGCTGTTCAAAAGAAACTCATTAAGCGCTCACGTCAACTTAATAAAGTTGTTATTACAGCGACGCAAATGATGGAATCAATGATTTCAAGTCCTATGCCAACACGTGCAGAAGTAATGGATGTAGCTAACGCTGTATTAGATGGCACAGATGCGGTAATGCTTTCAGCTGAAACTGCTGCCGGTGACTTCCCAGAAGAAACTGTGTTAGCAATGAGCAACGTTTGTAAAGGTGCAGAACAACATCCTTCAGTGATGTCTTCTAAACATAGATTGGATCAAAAGTTCAATTCTATCGAAGAAACTATCGCCCTTTCTACTATGTATGCAGCTAACCACCTTGAAGGTGTTAAAGCGATTATCAGTTTGACTGAATCTGGTGAGACAACTAAATTAATGTCTCGTATCAGTTCATCATTACCTATTTTTGCGCTGTCACGTCATCAAAAGACGTTAGCAAAGCTTGCATTGTTCCGTGGTGTGATGCCGGTTCAGTTTGACTCTACAGCAGTCGCAGCAGATGCATTAGCTTCTGAAGCACTAAAAGCTGTCGCTAAAGCTGGTTACCTTAAATCAGGTGACATGGTCTTAATGACTAAAGGTGATGCGATGGAAACAGTTGGCGGCACAAACACTTGTAAAGTGTTAGTCGTAGCTTAGTTGATTTTGTAACTACATTTACATCAAGCTCAATGGCAATTAACTCGCTATTTAGCTTCATAAAAAAACCACCTCAATGAGGTGGTTTTTTATTACGTGTGTTTTAATCTTTCAAATAGCATTAATTATAGTGATTCAAAATCATTCACATTAATCGCAGCTAAACGTTTTGTATCAGCATCAACCAATTGGTCGTACTCTTGCTGATCAATAACATTGTTTTCTAACGCTTCACTGAAACTAGTTAGAGCAGGTAGTTTTGGCGTGAGTTCACCTGCCTTCTGTGCTTTTCTCAAGCGAGCATATAAATGCTTACACTCAATCTTTGCAAGAAAAGCTTGTTCAACTTCAGCAATACCACTCTTATCCCCTTCAAAATCAGCACATAAGAAAGTAATACGATCCCTTGCTGGTGATGGTTGTAAGAAGTTGTCTGCTAATGTCGTCGCTTGTTTATCTGATGGCGCATTAAAATGATTGCCTAATGGGAATATAATCACTTTCAATAATATGCCAACAAGCTTACTTGGGAAGTTACGTGTTGCTTCATGAAGCGCTTTAGCCGCAAGATGTAAACGTTCTGTCATTACATAATGCACAATCGGCAAATCGTCTTGTTGACGGCCATTGTCTTCAAATTGCTTTAAAGTGGCAGATGCTAAATAAAGTTGGCTAAGTACATCACCCATACGCGCAGAAATCATTTCTTTACGCTTTAAGTCACCACCCATTATTAGCATAGACAAATCCGTCATGATGGCTAACCCCGATGATAATCGGCTCATGTCTTTGTAATACTGCTGCGTGGTACCACTCACTGGCGATGAATTAGTTTTACTGGCTGTTAATGCATTAAAGAACGCCATAGCACCATTACGTGCTGCGTAGCCCATATGACCCATCAACAAAGCATCAAAACGGTTAATTGCTGCTTTTTGATCTTCCATCGCTGCAGTTTCCATTTCAGCAAGGACATAAGGATGACAACGTGTTGCTCCTTGACCAAAAATCATCAGAGAACGAGTGAGGATGTTTGCGCCTTCAACCGTTATCGAAATTGGGCTAGACATGTATGCATGACCTAAGTAGTTTTTAGCGCCAAGCTGAATGCCCTTACCTGATTGAATATCCATTGCATCTTCAACCACATCTCGACCCAGTTCAGTCATATGGTATTTGGCAATAGCCGTTACTACTGACGGTTTAACCTTAAGGTCAATACCTGTTGTCGTTAAACAACGCGCGGCTTCAAGTTGATAAGTATTAGCAATGATACGGGCTAAAGCTTCTTGTACGCCTTCAAACTTACCAATTGGCATGCCAAATTGTTGTCTGACATAACTGTAAGCAGTTGTTGTTTTGGTCGCCATTTGCGCTGATGCCGTGGCAAGTGCAGGTAGAGAAATACCGCGACCAGCTGATAAACACTCAACCAACATTCTCCAACCTTTACCGGCAAATTGAGGGCCACCAATAATCCAATCAAGGGGGATAAATACATCTTTACCTGTGGTGGTGCCATTCATAAATGCCATCATGAGTGGGTTATGGCGACGGCCAATTTCAACCCCTTCATGATCGGTAGGAATTAACGCACAAGTAATACCAATGTTTTGTTCATCACCCAATAAACCTTCAGGATCGCGCATTTGAAACGCTAATCCGAGTACGGTCGCAACAGGTGCTAAAGTGATATAGCGCTTATCCCAAGTTAAACTTAATCCTAGGGTATCTTCACCATTAAACTCACGACGACAAACGATACCAACATCTGGAATAGCACCAGCATCTGAACCTGCCTCAGGGCCAGTTAACGCAAAACACGGTAATTCTTCACCAACCGCTAATGCTGGTAACCAACGCTCTTTTTGCTCTTGAGTACCATAGTGAGTCAATAATTCACCAGGACCCAGTGAATTAGGTACCATAACTGTCACAGCAGCACTGATACTTCTGGTAGCAATTTTACTTACAATAGTTGAATTCGCATAAGCAGAGAACTCACGACCACCAAACTTTTTAGGGATGATTAAGGCGAAAAAACCTTCTTTTTTAAAGTAATCCCATAATTCAGGAGGTAGATCTTTACGATTATGAACAATGTCATAATCGTCAATCATTGTGAGAGCTGTCATCACTTGATTGTTAATAAAGTCTTGTTCTTCAGCAGAGAGTGTTGGTTTGCCGTAGTTATGTAACGTATTCCAGTTAGGGTTACCACGGAATAACTCACCTTCCCACCACACATCGCCAGCTTCCATAGCTTCTTTTTCAGTACTTGAGAGCGGTGGTAACACTTTTTTGAAAAAACTAAAAACAGGACGCGTAATAAAACGCATCCTTAAATTTCGGACACCAAATAGCACAATCAGTGCTATTAAAACTAGTATGAGGACAGTCATGTTAATCCCTTATTCCTTTGCTAAAATGGGTACTGAAACGCCAGCTGCCATATATGGTATGACTTTACGTATAATTGCTTCGGTATCGTTATGTTCACCATAATCTGCTGCAGCAATTTCATTTAATGCATCTGCAGAAGCCATAGTGAAAACAATTGTGCCTAAGGTAAAGTGTAGACGCCAAAACATTTCTGCAGGCGGAATATGCGGCGCACTTGCTGAAACCGCTTTTACGAACGCTTCTAAATATTGTCCATAATGCGTTGTGATAAACCAACGCAAATGACCTTGACTCTCAATATAACCACGACCTAACAACTGTAGAAAAATCGTTGTTCCGCCATGACGTACCAGATTGAGTTCCAGCAAGGGCTTAATTAGCGATGAAAATATTTCATTCAAATTAGCAAGTTCTGGATTTTTAAATAACCTTTGTATTTCAGCTGCTGCACTAGGCATAAACACATCTAAGTAGCGTGCTAACACTGCTCGAATGAGTTCTTTCTTTGAACCAAAATGATAGTTAACGGATGCCAAATTGACTTCAGCTTTACTGGTAATTAACCTTAACGATGTTTCTGAAAAGCCTCTTTCGGCAAATAATTTTTCAGCGGCATCAAGAATTCTTGTTTTTGTATCTGTTCTGCTTGCCATTCCATGACCCATTTCAATTAAAACACTCGTTTAAATTAAACATTGAGCGCACACTTGTCAATCTAATTTACTGTTAACAGACTAAGTTAATAGCAGGTTTATAGGCATCACAGCGGGTTCTGTTAACTTATATGCAATATAAGCCTTATTTATGTAAACTAACGCCGACAATAAAAACAAGGAAAACGATAAGATGAAACACCCTTTTAAACAGCCGTCCAAAATTGCATTGGTTATTTCAATTGCATTAGGGCTTACTGCCTGCCAACAAGCAGAAGAAGAAATCATCACTTCAACAGCGGAAGTTCAAAATACTGTTATTAAAGCAACATCAACAATTGATAGTGAATCAGCAATTAAGTTTATTAATCAAGCAGAAACTGAGTTGGCTCAATTGTCTATAGAAGGCGCTCGTACTGAATGGGTATATAGTAACTTTATTACTGAAGATACAGCAGCACTCTCAGCTGCTATTGGTGAGAAAATGACTTCTCGCTCAGTTAGCTTTGCTACCGAAGCTGCCAAATATGCCAATGTAGAACTCGATCCAGTCAATGCCCGTAAGTTACATATTCTACGCAGTAGCCTTGTTTTGCCCGCACCTCTCGATCCAGTAAAGAATGCAGAACTTGCACAAATCAGCTCAGAATTAAACGGCTTATATGGCAAAGGGAAATACTGTTTTGATGATGGACGTTGTCTCACGCAGCCTGAACTTTCAGCGTTAATGGCTGAGTCTCAAGATCCCGCTGTATTATTAGAGGCTTGGCAAGGTTGGCGTGAAATAGCTAAGCCGATGCGCCCTTTGTTTGAACGAGAAGTTGAACTTGCTAATGAAGGCGCTAGAGACTTAGGTTTTGCTGATCTATCTGAATTATGGCGTAGTCAATATGATATGAAACCAGACGACTTTTCTGCAGAACTCGATAGATTATGGGGTGACATTAAGCCTTTATATGATTCTCTACATTGTTACGTACGTGGCGAGTTAAACGAGCAATATGGTGATGACATCGCACCTAAGCAAGGTCCAATTCCTGCTCATCTATTGGGTAACATGTGGGCACAGCAATGGGGAACCATATACAATTCAGTGGCACCTGAAGATGCTGATCCTGGTTATGATGTAACAGCCCTACTTGCTGCAAATAATTATGACGAAATTAAAATGGTTGAACAAGCTGAAGGCTTTTTCTCATCCCTTGGTTTCGATGAATTACCAGATACTTTTTGGACACGTTCCCTTTTTGTTCAACCCAAAGATCGTGATGTCGTTTGTCATGCATCGGCTTGGGATTTAGACAACGAAGATGATATTCGTATTAAAATGTGTATTCAAAAAACTGCTGAAGACTTTACTGTTATTCATCATGAGCTTGGCCACAATTATTATCAACGCGCCTATAAAAACCAGCCTCATTTATTTAAAGGCTCTGCCAATGATGGTTTCCATGAAGCTATTGGCGATACCATCGCATTATCAATCACTCCAAGCTACTTAAAACAAATAGGCTTACTTGACGAGGTACCTGATGCTTCGAAAGACATAGGCCTATTATTAAAACAAGCACTCGATAAAATTGCTTTTATGCCATTTGGCTTAATGATTGATCAGTGGCGCTGGAAAGTCTTCAATGGCGAAATATCACCTGAACAATACAATCAAGCTTGGTGGGATTTACGTGAAAAATATCAAGGTGTTGCTGCACCGATAGCACGTACAGAAGCCGATTTCGATCCCGGAGCTAAATACCACGTACCAGGTAACGTGCCTTATACACGCTATTTCTTAGCTCATGTACTTCAATTCCAATTTCACAAATCGTTATGTGACATTGCTGGTAATGAAGGCCCTGTCCACCGATGCAGTATTTACGGCAACAAAGAAGCTGGCGATAAGTTAAATCAAATGCTAGAAGCTGGACTCAGTCAGCCTTGGCCTGAAGCACTGAATATTGTTACTGGTACTAAGTCAATGGATGCTAAAGCGGTATTGGATTATTTTGCGCCATTGCAGGTTTGGCTTGATGAGCAGAATAAAACCGAAAATCGTCAATGCGGTTGGTAATCGAGTCAATATAGATACACCTATTGGTTTTGGTAAATAATCAAAACATTAAAGAGCACCTAATTAAGGTGCTCTTTTTGTAGCTACAATAATATTTAGCCTTAAATCAATTCTAGGCACATTAACCTGATGACTGCTAATGTCAGTCTTTGCATATCCTAATCAATTAATATAAATCGAATACAAATACCAACAACATAACCTTTTGCTTCTTCAATCACACAAAATCTCATTTATCCCTTTACTGAACACAACGCCACAATTTAACCAGATCAAAACAAATGAGAAACAGGTGAGCAACCAAAACCTACACACCTTTTAACGACATTAATATAACACCTGTTGTTATTTTGACTTATACGATCTAGATCACATAAACAGCCGTTTATGAGACAAGTCTTTGTGGTAATTTACGTTCGATTACAAAGTGAATGGAGTTACTTGTGCAGCGAATGCGTAGGTGATCCTATTACATCAACAATCCACATTCGGATTTTTGTTGATTTCAATACCGTTAAACACCCGCCTTCGCTTAAAAATATAATTAATCATTCAATTATTAATTAGCCCTTCTTCATTCTAAGTATTGTTTTCTTGAATTATTCAGGAGCAAGGAGTTTTGTGTGAAAAAAAGTAACTATGTAAAACTAAGAAATGGTCGAGCTAAACGGATCCGTAAAGGTTCGACATTAAATTATGCTAACCACAAAACTAGCATTCACTTTCTCTTCATCACTATGGCAGTGTTGTATTTCGTCATGTAAGTGCAAAGCCGGTTCAATGATGCCTTTTGTGAATAATTCAGCAACAACAAACAACATGTAAGCTACTGTTAATTAACTTATTAGTTTCGACTTTAAACATTTTATAACCATCAGCTTTGCTTTATACAATATCTTTTATGAAATGTCTCACTAGTTCACATTTATGGATAAAACATAGTTATTTTTTTAGATGAAAATGACAAAGTTATTAATGGAATCAATTTCAAAAGCACTCAAACCTCAGTACTACTAACTAATATTTGAACGTGAGTGATTGTTAATTAATGACTGTTATTAGTGATTGTTATTAGTGATTGTTATTAGTGATTGTTATTAGTGATTGTCACCAATGGTTGTTGATTACAATTTTTTGCTTAAAAAGATTTAATCATTAGCTGTGATTGAATGCTTCTATTGAGAAGAATATTGACTCCGATCGGTGTATCTAAGCCGCAATATCCTTTGTTTTACTTAATACAATTTAATGATCTCCAGGAGTTATGGTCGAGTCTACAAGACATCAAACCTAATCCCGCAGCCTTCTAAAACATTAAATCGGTTTCAAACAATGAAACCTAGGCACAACATGAACAAGAAAAGTTATCAAAAACACAGAAATGAACGTTCAAAACGTTTAAATAACGAAAGCAGTGATAAAGCAAACAACACAACCACAATCATTATATTTGTGATTCTTATCGGTGTACTTGGCTATTTACTGATATAACTGCAGCAAAGATAAACAACACGTAAAGCCCTTTCCCACGGGCTTTATTAATCACATATTCCTAACGACATAAGCATTATCTAAAGCCGCTGCCTTTACGATTGGTTTCACTTGCTACTACGCGTTGCTGTTCAGATTTGACTAACATCACAAACAAAGCTCCTGTTCCACCTTGTTCGCGGGTTGCACTGTGAAAAGCTTGTACCTCTTCTAACTGAACTAACCAATGATTAACAGCCGACTTCATCAATCCAGCAAAAGGTTTGCTTTTAAACCCTTTGCCGTGAATAACTAATATATTTCTCTCACCTCGCCCATAGGCTTGTAGAACAGCATCGATTAACAATTCACGTGCTTGAACCAAACGATAAGCATGCAGATCTATTACAGATTTAGTTTTATATTTACCTAAACGTAAATGACGAAACACTTCTTCTTGGACACCATTGATTTTATAGCTAATGATCTCCTCTGGTTCAATCGGTAGTATCAAAGCAGGATCAACAGTAAGTTTATCCAAATACTCGTTTTGTGCTGCCGCAGCTCGTCTTGCTAACTGTGAGTCAGTCGGCAAATGAGTGGGTTGATTAAAATGACTATCATTGACCTTAAGTGGCTTAACACCTGCCATTTCTTCCCAAAATAAATCACTGTCTTCTTGCTGCATCATCAACTCCTACACAATTTGTAAAGATTCCACGCTTTTGCTGCGGATTATAATAATTTATAGTGTCATCCATATCTTGAACTGCATACGCATTCATTTAAAACTCATTTTAAGAGCATTATATTTACATGAGCCATATAAAACTTTTGTTTATTTTCGTTTTATCTTTTTTCAGTCACTTTTCAACTGCTGAAACAATGACAGACAACGACTTAATTAATGCTAACTATAAAGTCTTTTCTTCAGGATTTGAAAAATTAGATCTCAACATCATTGATCAAATTTATGCTGATGATGCCGTTTACATTTCAGAAACCTTCGATAAAGAAATTGTGGCAGGTAAAGAAAATATCTTATCCTTGTATAAAGTCTTTTTTAAGAAAATTGCTAAAAAATCAGCCCATATCGATGTCGATTTTAGAGTCATCAACCGAGAATTGACCGATGAAAATGCAACCGATGTAGGTTATTACTTAGTGCGTTTCCATCCCCGTAAAGAAACTGGCGAACCAACAAGTGTATTCTCAGGAAAGTTTGTTCTCGTGTCTCGCAAAGTTGGTGAGCAACAATGGCAGTTTATTGTTGATTCAAATACTAAAGTTAAACCTGATTTCTACTTCTCTGCAAAACCAAGTTCAAACTTATACTACGGGCGTCAATTTAATCCGCTAATAGAATCGCATGAAGAAACCACGGCTTTACATGAAAATCATCAAGAGTCTGACGAACACGACCATTAATTTGTTCATGTTTAGTCAATAAAATCGCAATTAGAAATGCCATAACGACGGTGGATCGATAAAGATATTCTGTTACGCTTTAAAAATCTGTACCATTGTCATTTCAATACTAATCAATAAAATGCCAGCAGATCATTAGCCATTAACATGACAATAAACATTCAATCTCCTTGCCCTTGCGGCAGAACACTCACTTACGCCCAGTGTTGCCAGCCATTTCACTTAAAAGTTAACACTGCAAATGATGTAGAAACACTCATGCGCTCTCGTTATTGCGCTTTTGTTCTACAGCATCATCAATATTTAATCGACACCCACCAGCCTGACTACTTAAACGGCTTAACCATTGAACTTCTAGCGCAAGGCGCAGATGACACTGAATGGTTAGGATTAGACGTAGAAGAATCGCAAAATGATTTGGTCGAAGGCACAGTCACTTTTAAAGCATGGTATATAAACAATAATGACATCGATGCTATTTACGAGTGTTCACAATTTCAGAAGTTGAATGGCATGTGGTATTACACAGAAGGAGAACAAAGAGCGGCTGAGTTACCCAAACGAAATGATAAGTGCGTTTGCTACAGTGGAAAAAAGTTTAAAGCTTGTTGCATGCGAAAAATTGTCTAACGTTAAAGTTTTAAAGTGACATCAATGCTTAATGAACCGCTGTATTTTGCTCAAAAATGAACTTTGAAAATTCGTTTTCTCTTATAGCGGGACTGTATAAATACCCTTGTGCATGATGGCAACTACTATCTTCGAGGAATATTTCCTGCTCTTTAGTTTCAACCCCTTCCGCTGTCAATGATATGTTCAAGGCTTTGGCCATTGCGATAATTGCGCTAACTATCTCTCGGCTTTCATGGCTAGTGGTTAAATCTGATATAAATGAACGATCTATTTTTAACTTAGTAATAGGAAATTGCTTTAGATAACGCATAGAGCTATAGCCCGTACCAAAGTCGTCAATGGCTAAGCCTACACCCAAGTCAGCTAATTCTTGACACAAACGAGTGGCATGTCGAATATCACCCATTAATTCAGTTTCTGTTATTTCTAGAATCAAACTCTGTGGTTTTATTCTATAACGAGTGACTAAATTCCAAACTTGCTCGAATAAATTGCCACTGAAGAACTGTCTTGCTGCAACGTTAACATGCATCACTATGTCGACATCTTTACGCTGCCATAAATTAAGCTGTTTACAAGCCGCTTCGAGAACCCAGTCACCGATAGCATTAATCATTCCTGATTGTTCTGCTATTTCAATGAACGCACCAGGATAAAGTATGCCCTTTTTAGGGTGATGCCAGCGTATTAACGCCTCAGCACCAATATACTTGTGGTTTTTTAAATCCATTAACGGCTGATAATAGAGTTCAAATTGCCTACCACGGATAGCAGACATTAAATCTCTTTCTATATCAGCATTATTTTTAAACGTGGCTAATAAATCATCATTGAATATCTGAAAATTCAACATGGCTTTCTTCTTGGCATATTGCAGTGCAATATCAGCACAAGATAAAGGTGAGAATTGTGATGCAACAGCAGCGACATCCACAACCGCGATGGCTGCTTTAGGATCAACTTTTTCGCGACCGATAACAGAAGGAACAGCTAGCTTTTGATAAAGCTTAAAAACAACTTCTTCAAGAATTTCTGTTGATTCAAGATCAGGTAACAAAACGGCAAACTCATCACTGCCTACACGTGCAACATCAATGGCATTATTACTTAGTGCGAAGTGTTTTAATCTACGTGCAACTTCAGTTAACAGTGCATCACCTTGCTCATGACCACTGGTGTCATTAAAACGTTTGAAGCCCATCAAATCGATTAGAAACAGTATACCGTTTGAAGCTCGGTCAAGTTGCTGGGTGAAATGCAGCCGATTATGCAAGCCTGTTAAAGTACAATTCCAAGCAAGGTTTTCTAATTCGTCTTTATGTCGACGCTGCTCAGAAACATTAATACAAGAAACCAAGGCATAATAATTACCTTGCTCTGTTACAAAGCGGTTGGCTTGATACTGTACCCAGTATTTAGTGTTATCGACTCTCTCCAGCTCTGCTTCACCTTGAATCGTTTCACCAGCAATTAATTTTTCAGTGAGTTCATTGGCAAGTTCACGTTTACCACGGAAAAAATCTAAAGTAATTAACTCGTTATCTTGAACAATTTCGCGAGCAAGCCCTGTCATCTTTTCATGAGCAGGATTGACGTACTCAATGATCTGAGTTTTCAGATTGATTAACATCAGTACATGCTTAGCTTGTTCTGTCGCACTATGAAACAAAGTTAGTCGTTCATTATTGTCATAGGCATAACGCGTTGCGAGGGTCAGTGCTAATTGATCTGCAAATTGACATGCAAATTCTATGTTTGGTATGGATAATTCAACTTGGTGATCAAACTCAATACAAAGTAGACCTTCGATATGGCCATTTATTCGGATGGCCACATCAAGATTAGATTCAATTCCAGTTTGTTTATAATAGTCAGAAAAACAGCTTAAACGCTTATCAGTTGCTGAAATGCTACTGGCAATGTGTCTATAACGGCGGATTTCTTCAAAATATGATTCAGAGGCAAAATTATCATGACGTAATTGCTTAATCGCATCACTAATAGCGACTACAGGGGAAAGGCAGGCAACAACTTTTTGCTCAAGTGCTTTATTTCGTAGAGAAATAACAGACACACAAGTGGCATTAAAATGCTTCAACAGCAATTTACAGACTAATTCAGAGGTTCCGGTGAAGTCCCCCTTTTCTTTAGCCACAGAGTTTACAATTAACTCTAATAAGTGTTGCTCAGTTTGCTTCATTATTATTCCCAAAAAGACAGCATAGCAATCGGGTTGACCTCATTCTTAGGAGGTCTTTATCCATTTAAAATCAGGGTAATTATCATACCCATAAGTGTTATACAGAAAAAAACCTGTACATAGGAATAAACAAAAGGTCTATCCCAAAAGTATTAGTGTTACGAAGGTTACACTTACGGCATAAAATTGCAAGATGTAACCCTTAAATTTAGGTTGTAACCAAGATTTTTCGCTTTTACAGACTGTTTTCTAACTGAAAAATCATTTTCTCAGCTGTAAATTCAAACTCAATAAACACCGTTATGTGATTGTCGGTTTCATCAAAACGAGTGTTAACAGAGTCAAAACGTGTTTCTGCTTTTTCAATAATCGCCTGAGCATCCGCTAAGGCTGTTTCGCCTTCAACTTGCAAAATCAACTGCGTATCTTGTTCATCGATCACAGTACCGATATCAACAAATGAACCACAATCATTACAGCTATCACTAACTTGAACGTCTTGCTTAGTAATCGTTTTAATCATATTAATCGCCTTTCACTGCTATAAAGCGTCAGCATAACGTAAAACTGTCATTTATTATCTAGCTAGTTCACACAATTAGCAGAACATAATATTCAACAAATGTGACAACAACAATCATTACAGTTTAAAAATCAAGCAACTGCATAAAGCTGGTTTGCTAAAGTCTCACTTATTTTACGCTGAGTGGCTAATTGATCTAAAAAATGAATTTGATTTATTTCTGTAATTTCTGGAACTGATTGTTGGTGTTTTAATTTAGTAAGCTCATCGCAATTAGCCAAAACGATTTGCATTTCATCCTCATATTGCCCGCGAGTCACTAATGCTTCGGGTTTTAAAGCTTGTTGTAAATGAAACTGCGATACCCCGCCGCGTTGAAAATCAGTGGCGTGATCTATAGCTTGCTGTTGTGATAAATCACATACGAGTTGTTGAGCTTGAGGTAACTGAAAAGTTTTGTATAGTTTTTCATCGACATTGAGTTCTTTATCAAGTTGAAATTGTGACATGTCACGAGCATCAACAGACAACATAGATAAAAGAAGGCCAAATTCACCACGACGATCATGTTCAATCGCATCATTTAAACGATTGCCCAGTTGTAGTTCATTGACTAAAGGAAACTCAATTTGCATATGAAAACATCATTAATTACTGCGATTGTTATTTTATCGACCACTTGAACAAATACTTGAGAGTTATTTTCGATTTTGGCTTTACTTATATTTAATTCGTGACTATTATTCTCGCCGCAATTGAGGAGGGGTTCCCGAGTGGCCAAAGGGATCAGACTGTAAATCTGACGGCTCAGCCT
>NZ_JAJGZS010000049.1:0-14480 GCF_020806285.1 Shewanella sp. 10N.7 | reverse complement strand
GCGCATCTCGTTTGGGACGAGAGGGTCAGAGGTTCGAATCCTCTATCACCGACCACATAAACAAAAAAGCCACTCAATGAGTGGCTTTTTTGTGTCTGAAATTTAATGTTTGTTGCTGCGTTTCTTAAAGTTAACTTGGTTTTATTTCATAGGATGAGCTGAAGTATTGCTTTGTCGCATGGGTTCTTCATCTATAAATTCTTTATCCATAAAAAAACCACGCAATTGCGTGGTTTTCTTTTATTCTCTCGCTTTAAATTCTCTCGCTTTAAATTCTCTCGCGTTAAAATGTAATTGCGATAGGCGGAGCGATAAAGCCTTGGTAGGCATCTAGACGCATTGATGCAAAACGATCCAACTGTGTTTGTTGTTGAATACCGGTGACAATCACTTGGATGTCTAACCCCTTAGCGACATTGGCAAGGGCGCGACATAGTTCAGTATTGTGCTGATCGTCTTCCATGTAAGCGAAGGATTGATCGAGTTTCACATAACTTGGTCTTAAGCTTTGTAAGTAGCTCATAGAACCAAATTGGCGACCGAAGTGGTCAATACCAAATTTAGCTCCATTATCTCTAATAATATTGCAGAGGCTTTCGCAGTTTTCTAAATCACTATAGACACTGGCTTCAGGTATTTCAAAGCATATCCGTTCAGGGAAGTGGCTATTTCGCAGAAGGTTTTGCAACCAAGAGTGGAAATGAGGATCACTGATACTTTGGAAGGTTAGGTTAATGGCTAACGGTTCATAATTTCGCTCAAGCAATCGGTTTTCAATGACGGTTTCGATTAAACATTGATCTAATAAGGTGCCTAATGAAAGCAGCTCAACATAAGGCATAAATTGGCCTGCATGCTGAAGCTTATCGTTCACCTGAAGCTGGCAATATACTTCTCGTTGGCAAACTTCTTCATTTTCGGTAAGCAATACAGGCTGCCATCTAAACTGGAATTTCTTGTTCTGAATAGCATCAGTTAAATTATCACGCCATTGTTCACGGCTAAATAATTGATGTTCAGTGGTTTCAAACCAGTGGAAGACTTTATTGTCGGTAAGTGACTTTTGTAGTGCGTTATCTGCTTGAGCTAAAATGTCACTCACTGTCATATGACCACTTCGCTCAGCGACTCCTATCGCAAAACCTTCATTTGGTTTACAGCCTGCTTTAGAAATTTCCTTGTTTAAGGTTCTAAGTAAGGTTTGTAGATATTTAGTCAGTTGATCGTGTTCAACATCTGAGATTAAGAATGCAAATTCATACGCTGCAATTCTGGCAATCACTGAAGGGGCGACTTCATCCAAATAATGTTCGAGTTTTTGTGACAGTAGTTTGATGGTTTCATCACGAACTTGATAGCCGTACTTGCTGTGTACTTCTTCTAACCAGTCAAATTTAGCGAGGAAAATAGCGCCACTGCTAGGCTCTGCTAACCAACCATTGATTCGACTGACCATATATTGTCGGTTAGGAAGGCCAGAGACTTGATCTACGAGGTTTTTCTTACGTAATGCCGATACTTCTTCATCTAATGAATTAAACACCTGCTTAAGTTGAGCTGACATGCTGTTAAATGCGCTAACAAGTTCTTTTAACTCTTTGGTTTTAGGCGCTGGCATGTCAGGGCCAAATTGACGATTAGCAATTTGTTGAGCGTGTTTAGACAGTGAATTGAGTGGTTTTAATATATAACTCAGGCCAAAACGCGCACACACTATGGCGAGTAAAAAAAGAATTGAAAATATAATGATGGTATTTGAAATAATGCGCCAAAGTTCATGGTAGCCAAACCCTGGGTGAGCGGTTATTTCAATTTTAGCCAGTTGTAACCAGCCTGAAGTGATAACACTTTCTTTAGTGATAGTGTTAAATAGGTTTAAATCGATGAACCATTGAGGCACACCTTCAATTCGAATGGCATTGTTCCATGCTTGTTGCTTACCATCGACGAGCCATGTGAGTTTGATTTGCTGGTAGTAACCCCCCTCAAATATCACGTTGACTAAAGTTTCAGCTGCGACATCATCACCATTCTCTAGAGCGGGAACTAGCATAATGCCTAGCGAGTGACTGGCATTGTTTAAGTCTGATTCCATTTGCTTAATGAGAAAACTTTGAGTTTCAGTAAACTGTACATAACCTAAGCTGGTTACGACGAGTAAAAATAAACCAAAAAGCAACGCATAGATTTGACGAAAAAGGGTCATCTTGGCCACTACTCCATTTTTTGCTTGGGTTGACGCAATCTGTCGATACCCAACCTAAGTTGTAAATCATTCCATTTTTCAAGACGTGAGGAGGAACCCGCGAGTACACCTCTGCCTTTCTCTTTATTGAGCCATAACTGTTTACCATTAAAACTATAAACAGGTAATAAATCACTTCTTTTAGTTGCAGGCTTAATCACTGGATCAAGGTTATCCAATACTAAAGGCACAGAACCGGGTGTTTCATAGTATGCCAACACCATATGATATTGGTTAACTGAGGTCGCTTTAACCATTGTTATCCTGAGCTTTTCTTCAGGAATGCCCACTTGTAATAGGGTGAAGTACTTTGCGATAGAAAAATCTTCGCAATCGCCAGCGCTAACGCCGATAAACTCCATTGGTGAAGCCCAGTAATTAGACTCTCCCCAAAGTACGCTATCATCGACAAACTTAAATAAATTAAAAAAGCCGTTCACTTTTTCGAGCTTGGTAATATCATCAAGTTGTTGAGCATCATTAACGATTTTAAACCAAGCTTTAGCTCGTTTACCTGCGCGTTCACCATATTGATTCGATAAGGCGCTAATGGTTTTTTGAGCATCAATTTGTGCAGGGGCTGCTGCAAAAAGACCTGATACGATAAATACCGGTGCCAACAAAGGGTACCGGTAGATATGTTTTACTCCGACCAGGAATTTCCGACCCTTATCCTGCAAAAATGAGCTCCTTTTAGTGACAGGTTTTATTGATCAACGCTATAAATATGCCACTTCATATCGGTTTTTGTATCATCACCTGTCACTTCTGCCATGACTCTTCTATTGGCTTCATTAGCCTCAGGGGTTTCACTGAGAACAATAGGTTTATCATAGCTGTAACCAGTGGCACTTAGGCGTGAAGCTTCAATTCCAAAGGTTTCTGTAAGCACACTAACCACATTGTCAGCCCGAGCTTGTGATAATGCTAAGTTATGCTCATAGGATCCAGTTTTACTGCAATGTCCCTCTATAGCGACGATGCTATTGGGGTACATTTTCATCAGTTGTGCTACTTTTTCTATCTGTTGATAGTAGCGTGGATTAATATCAGCAGAGTCATTATCAAATAGAATTTGCAGTTCTTGTCGTTCGTTAATATCACTGACAGTAGGACAGCCATAATTATCTATGTCAGCACCGATGACGGTTTCTACACAGCGTTCTCTTGCCATGATAACGCCATCACTGTCATTGTCATTAAGATCAAACTCTTGCTGAGTTTGTGTGTCCATTGAAACAATATCGCGCATCGAGCAACCAAAAGTCAGTGATATTGTGAGCAGTAAAAGTACATATTTCATTATTTTACTCCCCCTTCATATTCACGTTCCCCTTGCCAAATATCCGGGCGAGTAACTCTTAATGAATCAAGTAATCTCCCTGTAGCATTCAATAAACGGTATTTAGCAATGGTTTCATCGAATTCAGTTTGTAAGTAGTCTTTACGGGCTTGAAACAACTCATTTTCAGTATCAAGCAGATCTAATAAGCTGCGTTGACCTAAGTTAAACTGCTGCGCGTAAGCGACTTGGGTATCTTTTGAAGCGATAACATGGTCTCGAATATACTGCTTTTGGGGTGCAAGCATCTCATAAGCATTCCAAGACAAATGTACACCTTCGACAACTTGGCGATGTGCACGTTGGCGGATTTCTTTTGCTTCGTTAATTTTGTAAGCGGCTTCCTTTTCTCGAGCTAAATCTTTACCGCCCGAAAATAAGTTGTACTTAACTCTAACCATACCGACAAGGTCATTACTGTAACCATTGACGTAAGGATCTAATGTAGTGCCAGTACCATAACCATCCTCACCATCGACATCGTTATTCCAATTACCATTTAGCTCTAATGAGAATTTAGGGTAATAGTTAGATTGTGCCGAACTACGCTCTCTATCTGCTGCTTTAATATCGCTACTAGCAGATTTAAGAATAGGGTGATTATCTTGTGCCATAACAACACTTTCTGCGACATTCTGCGGCAGTAAGTCCATATCAGGTACTGGAGTCACTAAATTGTCAGGTGTTGTTTCTACAATGCGAATATACTGAGCTTTAGCATCAGATAAGTTATTTCTAGCTGCTATTACATTGGCATTGGCTCGCGCTAAACGACCTGAGATCTGAGATAAGTCTGCAATTGAACCAAGACCAGAGTCAGTGCGTTCTTTAATTTGCGCATAAATATCTTGATGACTTTTCAGATTTTTTTCAGACAGAACTAACAGCTGTTCTGCTTTTATGTAGTTCATATAAACTTTGCTGACTTCAAGTGCAATATCTTCTGCAGCAGCGAATAAAGCCCACTGCTCTGAGCTTGCTTCGAATGAGTAGCGATCGACTTCACTACTGGTATAGAAACCATCAAACAGCATTTGTTTGATACTAAAACCAGCTTCTCCTCGTTCAAGCTCCATGACGCCTTCATCTAGGTTTTCATTACCTGGTTGTCTTTTACGACGCGTTGAAGGACTATCAGTTTGTTCCCATCCATAGGCCCCTGTTAAATCTACAGTTGGCATATAACCAGCAATGGCTTGATTGACTTGCTCTTCGCGAGCTTTGAAGCGATTAAACGCTATTCTAAGCTCTGGATTGGTATCCAAAGTATGTGCAACAGCCTGCTCTAACGACTGAGCGTTAAGCATGGGTGCGACAAATATTGCTGACATTGCCAATGCTATTATGTTTAAGCTTTTGCATTGGTTAATGTTGATTCTCATGTAAAAAACCCTCCCGGCTTTTTGGCTAATTCTCTCTAAGTGCTGTCTCTTTTGCCCGTAAAATCGGGTTCAATATATACTCAAGGATAGTTCTTTTCCCGGTGATGACATCTACTGACGTGAGCATTCCAGGAATAATTGGCATCTTTGTGCCATCATTTTTTATTAAATTTGACTCAGCAGTTCTTACTCTAATCGTGTAAAAACTGTTGCCTTCTTCATCTTGACTGGTATCGGCACTGATATGTTCAACAGTGCCCTTTAGGCCGCCATAACGCGTGAAATCATAAGCAGTTACTTTAACTATAGCGGGCAGGCCAGGGTGCAAAAATGCGATATCCTGTGGGGTGATTTTAGTTTCAATTAGCAACTTATCTTCTGAAGGAACAATTTCAATGATTTCTTCACCAGGCTGGACGACTCCGCCTAAGGTATTCATATGCAGAGTTTTAATCGTACCGTTTACTGGTGATGTTATTATCGATTTACTAATTTTATCGAATGCACCGATTTGAGCTTGGTTCATACGTGATAATTTTGTTTGCATCTCATTAAGTTGAGCGCGTAAATCTGCCGCATAAACAAATACGGCTTCACGGCGTTTGAGGATCGCTTCATCCATGGTCGCTTTTAATTTAGGTCGCAGTAATCGTAACGTCTTTAGCTCGCCTTGAATGTCGTTTACCGTGCGTTCTAATTTTAATAGTTCGACTTCAGGTACAATACCTTTTTGCGCTAATGGCTTGGTCAATTCGAGTTCACGTGAAATCAGTTGGTAGCTTTTAGTTAGTGTCGTAATTTTTGATGACAGCTCTTCTGTTTCTTGTTGTCGCTGTTGTATTTGTCGCACTAATATTTCTAATTGGTTACTGAGGTTGTCTAAACGGCCTGAGTATTCTGCTTGTTGGTTCTTGACTAAGTTAGGTTCACCTTCGATGATTTCATCAGGGAAAATCAAAGGTTGTTTGGTTATTTTTACCTGCTCACGCCAGTTTGAAGTCATATCTGAAATCACGATACTGTCTAATTCAGATCGCAAGCGTATGACATTGGTTTGTAGGCTATAGACTTCTTGTTCTTGTTGAGCAAAATCAGAACGAAAGCGAATATCATCAATTTTAACTAAAGGCTGACCTTTAGTGACAATCATGCCTTCTTGTATATAAATTTCTTGGAGTACACCGCCATCTAAACTATCAATAAGTTGTACTTGAGAAGATGGGATGACTTTGCCCATGCCAGAGGTGACTTGATCAAGTTCAGAGAAATAAGCCCAGATGAAAAAACAGATCGTCATGGCAGTAAGAGACCATATGATTAACCGATGGCCGCTAGGTGCATCGGTCATAATGGCGCCATAAACATCATCTACCATTTCTAAGTCATGGCTTGAGAGCTTGTTCGACATTAAGTTCGCCCTCCCGCCAATAACCCATTATTGATCTTTTCAAGGACACTATCTTTAGGTCCGTCAGCAACAACATGACCTTTATCCAAAACAATAATACGGTCAACCAAACGTAATAGGTGCATTTTATGGGTTATGAGTAATAGCGTTCTATCTTTACTTACATGCTCCATCGAGCGAATAAATTGTTTTTCAGCGCGAGCATCCAGGCTGGCAGTAGGCTCGTCCATTAGTAATATAGGTGGATCATTTAGCGTTGCTCTGGCTAATGCGACTGTTTGTCGCTGCCCGCGGCTTAATGCTAAACCACCTTCACCCACTTGTTGATCCAATCCTTCAGCTTCAAGATTGGTGAACATACTCACACCTGATAACTGTACAGCTCTAATTAATTGGTGTTCAGTGACTTGGCGAGTACCAAAAAGAATATTATCTTTGATCGAGCCATGAAACAGAGTCACATCTTGTGGCAAGTAGCCAAAGTTCTTACGTAAATCACTAGGGTGTATTTGCCCAGTGTCTAAGCCGTCATAGCGAAGGCTACCTTGTGTTGGCTTGTATAAACTCACTAATAGCTTTGCTAAGGTACTTTTACCTGAACCATTTCTACCAATGATGGCAACTCGTTCACCTGGTTTAATGTGTATTGATAGTGGGTGCAGAACTGGCTTTTCAGCTTCAGGGAAGCTAAAGGCGACGTTATCAGCATCAATTTTACCGTGTAGACGTTGTTTGCTGACTAAGTGGCCTTTATTCTCAAATTCTTCTTCTTGATTCATCACTTCATCAAGTTGGCGAAGTGAGCTGGCTGTTTGGTTTCCGCGAGTAATGAGACCAGCAAGTTGCGCCATCGGCGATATTGCACGGCTAGAAAGCATTACCGCAGCGATAATCCCACCCATTGAAATTTCATTTTCTGCAACGCGATATACACCTAAAATCACCACGCAAACCACGGTGAACTGCACCACAAAATTCGCCACATTACTGACCGCATTTGAGAGTTTTTTCGACTTTAGTTGCCAGTTAGCGGTATGACCGATCATTTGTTGCCAACTCTTTTGAACTAACCCTTCAGCACCATTGGCTTTAATTGACTCTAGTGCGGTAAGGCTTTCAATGAGATGGCCATGTTTAAGGCTAGAAAAACGATTGCTTTCTTCGATGGCGGCTTTTAAGCGTGGTTGGATATAAAGGGTAAATCCGATGATGATGATGCCAGCAATAATAGGAATAATCGCTAAGTCACCCGCGACAATATAGATAATTGTGACGAATAAGAGTGCAAAAGGGAGGTCGACTAGTGTTGTGATAGTCGCAGACGTTAATATTTCTCGAATACTATCAAATTCACTCAGTTGTCGAGCCATGCCACCGACACTGGGCGAACGCTTAGATAATGGGATACCAATAGCTTTAGCAAAGAGTTTCGATGAGACGATTATATCGACTTTCTTGCCTGCAACATCAATTAGATAGCTACGTAATTGACGCAAAATGAGGTCGAATAAATAGGCAATGCTTGCACCAATAGCTAAAACCCATAGCGATTCAAAGGCTAAATTAGGTACAACTTTATCATAGACATTCATGATAAATAGCGGTGAAACCAATGCAAATAAATTGACCAATACAGAGGCAATTAAAGCATCGCGATAAATAGGTGCTGAATCTTTAATACTTTGCAGTAACCAATGAGTTTTATTGTCATGGATATGTACATCAAAACTATTATCACCGCGAAATTCTTGCTTCACTAAAAATAGGTAGCCAACATAGAGCGTTTCTAACTCTTCTATTGTTAACGATTCTTGTCCACCCGTTTCAGGTAACTGAATAACCGCTTTATCGGCATCAATATCAATGCTGCGTAAAATACAGGCTTTTTTATCCTTTAATAACAGAATGCATGGCATCAAGATATTAGAGATTTGATTAAGATCTTTGCGGGTTAATTTTGCCGACAAACCGCCTCGAGCTGCAGCTTGTGGCAGCAACTCTGGTGTGATGACGGAACTGGTCAATGGTAAGCCTGCCGCAAGTGAATCACTTGAGCATGGAGAACCAAAATGTTCTGTCATTAAGACTAAACAATCAAGTAATGGATCCACAGTGGTACGTTGAGACGCTGAAATCGTCCACTGTTCTTGATTGTTTGATGCAGTTGCTGGCACCTAATATAGATCCTTCATATTTATAATTATTAACAATCTCTTTGATTGACGCTTACATATTACTACGTAGCGTCAACAAAGTGTTGTATTTAAGGAATAATATTACCATCTGGGGCGTTATCTAACGGGTCAAAAGCTGAACTCTGGGCTGAGACGGCTGGTTCGGTGTCGACAATGAGCGCACCATCATCAAGCAGACCGTTAATTATTACGCCGTCATCGGTGGTGGAATAATTATTAGCATCAGATAAATCAACCCCATTCAATACAATGACTTGATCCACAACATTATCGTTGTCTGCATCTATTGAAATAGTGGTATTACCGTCTGCAAATGAAAGACTTAAGAAATCAGAGAGGTTATCGGTATTTTCACCTTGCAATAAATCACTCAAATCTAACGTATCAGAATTGATATCAAAACCTTCTATAACGTCATTACCCATTTCACTTGCTAACCAGGTATAGGTATCGTTACCGTCGCCACCGATGAGTAAATCATCTCCTAAACCACCGATTAATAGGTCATCACCTTCACCGCCAATGAGTAAGTCATTACCATCGCCAGCAATTAAGACGTCATCACCAGCACCGCCATCTAGAACACTGTCAGAAAAATAGACCTGACCTGAAGATCCACTTTGCCCATCATCAACATAGGTTGCAGTTTGGCTGCTTCCATCGCTTAGGGTTATGGTGAAGGTAACAAATTGTGCCGCTAAGTCGCTACCGACATCATTACCTAGACTATCTGTGTCAAAGGCAAACCAGAAAGAGTCTCCAGAGCTAAAGTCACCATCAGTAAAGTTCATGGTTAATACTGAATTGTCAGATGTCATCGCTGCAAAAATGTCACTTGCAGAATCTGTAATACCAACAGAGTCACTACCTACAGCTATTGTCGTGTCACTAATATCGAAGGTAGCATTGCCATCTGTCCCAGCTCGTAAATCAATTTGAATTTGAGTGACAGATAAGCCTGCTGCAAGCGCCGCAACTTCAAAGCCAAATTGGTTGGTAGCATTATAGGTGTTACCTGATTTTACTGTAGCATTAACAATTGCTTGCGTTCCACTTTGAGTAGACTTACCTATAATTATATCGTTTTCATGAGTACCAGTAAGCGTGGTAGATGTTTGGTAGTCAACAGTGACTTCAGCACTATCTGACGCACCATTACCTTCAAGGGTGTAGTTGAACGAATCACCATCATTAGCGTTATCAAGCGTTACAACGCCGTTAGCTAAAGTCGCGCCACCGTCAACAGAGGTAATCGCTGCTGAATCAGGTGTCGCATCACCGTGAGTTAAGTAAGCAGCATCAATATTGAGTGTTGAGCCATCAGCTTGGTTAGTAATGATGTTATTAACGTTGGCATCAAGACCCGCATAGTAATCAAGTTCGATTATTAATGATAATGACCCAGTATCACCGTCATTATCAACAACTTGAACTTCTATCGTTTCCTGTTCGTTGATAATGTTCTTGTTAACTTCAATGAAATAGTTGTACTCACCCGTTTCAAAGTTAATGGTAAATATTCCACCAAAGTCAGTCGTTAATATTTGCTCAGGATTTGCTGGGTCATAGGTATACGTCACACCGTCTATTATGACAGTATCAACACGGCCACCATCTGCACCAATTAATACACCAGTTGTACTATTGCCTGCAAGCAGCCCCAAATCACCTACAATCGTACTGTTATCGAAGTAGTTTAAAATGGTACTGGTAAGGTCATCTGCGTCGTCTACGACAATGGCATATTCTTCATTTCCGTCAACTTCAGGGAAAGAAATCGGTAGTAAGGCATCTAAGACAGCATCTCCGATACCGATACCAAAAGAAATATCATAATTATCTTGAACGTAAGTTTGCCATTCACTTTGTAAATCTGCGTCTACTGATTGACCACCAGTTGGTACGCCATCAGAAATAAAGTAGACAAAATCTTGATCTGAGCCAGTGGGTATATCCCCGCTATTCATTACAGTATTAATTGCAGCTGCATAGTTAGTACCACCACCTGCGACTAAACTGTTTAAGTAATTAATCGCACCATCAATATCATCGAGTAACCAACCTGAATTAGCCGTACCACTTGAATATGTGATGATTTGTATATTTACGTTACCGGTTTTATCTACTTCATTAATCAGTGCAGTTAACGATTCTACGGCTGTTTCAAGGTAAGTTTTACCATTACCTGCATTGCCATCCATACTGCCAGACACATCGAGTACGAAGGTTAAATTGGTTGCTATAGGTGCTGATATCGTTTGTAGATTTTGTGTCACATCATTGGCAATTGGCACATCATCAACGATGGTTATATCAAGGTTAGCATTACTCGAATCACCACTGCTATTTTCGATAATATAGTTAAAGCTTTCGAGTAAATCAGTACTTGTGTTATTAGTATTCGTGAGTTCGTACTGGTAGTCACCTGCACGTATACCTGCACCATCTTCGGTATAAACCGTTAACGTGCCATTGGCGGTATTAATAGTAATGATACCGTTAGTCGCACTTTGACCGTCTATAGATGTGATTGAAGTTGAAGCACTAACTCCTGAGTCATTATCTAATAAGTTACCCGTAGCAATATGGGAATTGCTGCCTTCCTCTGTACCTTCAACCAGTCCAGCTTCTGACACAGTTTGACTGTCAGTGTCAGCTATAGGCGTTGAATCCTGGTTGACGGTTAATGTCGCTTCAGAAGTATCTCCGTCAATATCTTCAAGAATGTAATCAAAGTCTTCTGAACTTAATACGCCATCTCCGACAGATGTCGCAGTTAAGCTGTTTAAGCCATAACTGCCATTGCCAGCGGTTAAGACAATATACTGGAATGCTGTATTACTAATAATGTTGATACTATTGTTAGTCGTGCTTCCTGTTGCCACCACGGTAGTACCATCCGCAGCATAGGCTGTCCAAGTCGCTACGTCAGAACCATTGACCCCATTCAATCCAATCGTCGCTTCAGTAAAGTTGTCGTCAGTACCTAAATCAATAATCATAGCTTCTGAGTTATTGATTACATTACCACCAACGCCCAAACGACTTCCATTGCTACCAATATTTGTACCAGGTGCGTCTAAATTGGTTAAATCTAGGCTGTTAACATCATTGATGCCACTTAATGAAATACCGTTACTATTGAGTAGGTCGTTGTAATCAAAACTTTCTGCAATAGTATCTGTTTGAGTCGACTCATAGGTATAACTGCCGTCTTGATTGACAATCAAAATACCCTTGTCGGTCACGATTGTAAGATTGCCATCAGCATCAAAATTGGAGTAGGTAGTATTATCAAATGACACGCTCTTAACCGTAGTAGCATCAGCTCCGATAGTATCGACGCCAGAACCATCAGTTCCAGCTCCTGTTATTACATTGCCATAAGCAGTTCCACCAAAACCAATACTATCTAGATCGTCTACAGCGGTTGGCGCAGTATCTGTTACATCAATAGTGATGGCTGTCCAGCTTGAATTGCCTGTACCATCAGTGACTTGATAGTAGAACGTATCAACGATTACATCACCGGCGTTATGAACTAAGCTAGGCGCTTGGTAGCTATAAGTGCCATCTGCATTGATGGTGATAGTGCCGCCTAATGCTGTTGTGAATGAGGCGCCACCCTCGTTTGCATCAATCATACTTGTATCTGATGCATCAGGAGCAAAACCACTGACGGTCAAAGTATCATTTTCAGCATCGTTATCATTGTTAATCAGATCGTCGGTTGTGAATGTTAAAAGCTCATTTTCAATTATGGCAAAATTGTCAGTAACAGGCTCTGGCGCATTATTGACACCAACAATATTTATAGTGACAGTAGCAGTATCTACAGCACCATATTGGTCTGTAATAGTGTAAGTGAAAGTATCTGTATCCAATTCACCTGCAGTTAAGGAGTCAAAAGCACCATTTACGTCATAAGTATAAGTACCGTTAGCATTAATTGTGACGATTGCGCCACTGGTTAATGTGACCGCTTGTCCTGGTGTGAATGTTGTTCCATTGATATGACTGATATTGAAACTATGACCTTGCGCATCGGTATCATTAGCTAATAAGCCATCAGCAATATCAGTTATAACTAAAGTTTGATCTTCTTGAACCACAAATGCATCAACTAACGCTGGACCTGTAACCGTGACGGAATCAAGATAATAATCAGAAGAGTCAGCTAATGGAGAACCACCATTTTCTTCACTGATTGTAGGTGCGGCTTCAAAAACTAACTGATCAAAGACTATGTTTCCGGTATTGATAGTAAAGGTACCGGTAGTGCCCTCTGTTGTTGTAAATGTCTCGGAGGCGACGAGTTGACCATTGTAATAAGCATACCAAGTACCTTGCTCGCCACTATTTTCGTCAGCAAACATTTTAGATACGGTAAATGTAGCTTCATTAACTAAGCCATTAAAATCGATGACAATGGCTTCTGAAGTGCCAGTAGCTGAATCGTACTCTATTTGATTTGCAATTTGTCCTGAGGTTCTTGGGGAACCATCAACACCAAGTTGATTTGTTTCTTCGTTGTAAGTTAGAACACCCGTAGTACCATCAGCATTTCTTGCGCTAATGACAAAGTCAGCCTCACCATCTGCGTTTACTGGGCTAATCCAATTGTTAGCTGAGTCTGCAGCAGTAGAGAATATAGTACCTACAACATCATCAACAGCATCAACAGTGTTGTCAGCAATAGTAAGTGATTCACTATCTCCTGAACCGAGATTTCCTGATAAATCGGTATAGGTATCATCATTAACAGTGATGCTCGCTGAACCACTGTAACCATCAGTTGGCGTAAATGTAGCAGTCCAAGTTTCACCGCCATCGTTACTCACAAGTCCACTTAATGTGCCTCCGTTAACAATGATATCGTCCGTTAGGTTAAAGTTTGTGACTTTTTCGCTAAATGTAAATGTAACGAGAGTGCTCTCGCCAAACTCTAAACTTGCGTCGGCAATAGTAATATCTAATGTCGGCGCAGTGGCATCCAGATTGTCGATGGCATCAGCTACAACGGTATTACCATTCCTATCTTCTGCTGAGGCATCTACGGTAATGTCGCCATCAACTAAGCCTGAAATGTCTACGCCATCAATGCTGTAATCGCCATTGGCATCAACAGTGACGCCAGTGATGACTTGGACTGTGCCAGCGCTATCGGTCAGGGTTAGGGTGACGGTTGAGTTTGGCGCGACATCGGTAGTGCTACCAGAAATGTCGGCAGTTTCTGCGCCATCGTTAATCACTAATGCAACGTCGATAGAGCCCGCAGTGGCGTCCATGTTGTCAGTGTCATCATTAACAACGTTTTGACCGTTTTGATCCACAGCTGACGCATCAACGGTGATGTCGCCATCAACTAAGCCTGAAATGTCCACGCCATCAATGCTGTAATCGCCATTGGCATCTACAGTGACGCCAGTGATGACCTGCACTGTGCCAGCGCTATCGGTCAGCGTTAGGGTGACGGTTGAGTTAGGAGCCACATCAGTAGTGGTACCTGAAATGTCGGCAGTTTCTGCGCCATCGTTAATCACTAATGCGACGTCGATAGAACCCGCAGTCGCGTCCATGTTGTCAGTGTCAGCATCAGTCACGGTTTGGCCGTTTTGGTCGACAGCAGAGGCATCAACGGTAATGTCACCATCAACCAGGCCTGAAATATCCACGCCATCAATGCTGTAATCGCCATTGGCATCAACGGTCACGCCGGTGATGACTTGGACTGTGCCAGCGCTATCGGTGAGCGTTAGGGTGACGGTTGAGTTTGGCGCCACATCGGTGGTGCTACCAGAAATGTCAGCAGTTTCTGCGCCGTCATTAATCACTAATGCAACGTCGATAGAACCCGCAGTCGCATCCATATTGTCAGTGTCAGCATTAACAACGTTTTGACCGTTTT
>NZ_JAJGZS010000048.1:0-16389 GCF_020806285.1 Shewanella sp. 10N.7 | reverse complement strand
CACGAAATAATTATTAGAAACAACAAGATATTGAAAAAAGATTGGAACATTCATGACATTTGGTGATCAAATTTATCGCCAAACAAAAATTACCACGAGTAAATGCCATGAATGCGAAACAAGTTTTATCAAAATGTCTATCGATTGTCACCCCGTTAATGCACAAAACTCGCCGATAAAGTTTGTTCTGTGCAATCGAAAGTTCAATGAACGGAGGCTCCCTTTCAATTACAGGCCTTGGCCGTAACATTGAAAGTAAAGCACTGGAAAAACATAAGATTAAACGTGTTGATAGGCTTTGTAATAATGGCCATTTACATCGTGATATCGAGTTTGTCTACACACGCATGACTTGCTTACTAATCGGAAGAATGAAACAGCCGATAATTCATATCGATTGGTCTGATCTTGATGACCGAAAGCAACACTTTCTCATCAGAGCATCGCTTGCTGCTCAAGGTCGTTCACTGACACTTTATGAAGAAATTCATCCGCTAAATAAGTCGGGTCAGATCAAACTTTCACTATCCAACACCAAATGAACCTGCGGATTCGATCGTCTCCGTTGGAAGTGTCCGAATGCGTTAAGCTAATTTACGTGATGGAGGCAGGACGCCGACATAGCCTTAGATTGAGCCACGGATGGCGAATCTGAGGCGGTAGTAAATTCGCTTAATTATGCATGAGGATCAACACTTCGTCGGAGCGGCATGGGTGATCCAAGAGGGGGATTGCTGTTGTTTCCCCTCTTGGTCGGGTGTGGGTGGAAAACCCACGACTTTAAATCTTAGTGACCGAAGGTCATAAACAAAACAACATGGCATTCAGGCATCCTGCCTATCGACGCCGACAAAGAATAATCATGGGTGTCACTGTTAATTGTGTGGGTGTCACAGTTAATTGATGGCCCTTAGCTTGTCTAAATTTTCATTTCTGAAATCAGCTATTATTTCTCACCGTCATCATTAGCGGCTTGATAACCGGCTAAGTTATTCAATGGTGTTTGTTTTGTTTTTTTTTGCATCTTTTTTGGTGTCTGTTTTTGTTGCGTCCTGCTTTTTGGTTGGCTTTGGTTATGGCGGTATATCAACGCTATTAATGATGGGCCACCACAAACAATAAAATAAAGTGAAAGGAAAAACTTAGCACTTGCCCCCGCAGAAATTAAAACTAATATAGCGGTCAGAAAAGCAGCATTTAAACCTAGTGAATATTTAGATTGTGAAGTCATGATCTCAGTACCCTGGTGATGGATCCGCCCTTTTTGAGGAAATGGAGTCAGAGCAACTTATTCGAAAGACTCCAATTTCACTTACTGATTCAATAATCTCCGTTGGAGCTGTCCGAATGCGTTAAGCTAATTGATGAGATAAAGGCCACCCATTGTATTAATCATAAATCGCTTGCCGATATGTTGAATCAAAGCCAACTAATAATTTTTCGACATAAAGTAGATTAAGCTCGTTGGGTTTGAAATTTTTCCCCATCGATATTTTGTCTCTGTACTTAATAAGAGCTTCTTTATCTCGCATCAAGAATGCAATATTCGCATTCACAAAGTCATTCCACATTAACGGGAAATTATCCAAATCTTCCTCTATATCTATGACAGATTTTGCATAAACAATTGCAGTTTCATATTCACTATTGAATGCTTTCATTTGCGCTAGATGCCACCTTAAAGAACTTTTTTGGGATTGATTAGCAATTATGTATAACTCTAAAAGTTCAGCAGCTTCTTTGAAGCAAAACATCTTCTCAAGTGGACGAAAACCGTTATTCTCAGTTTGATCAAACTCTTCATATGTAAAAGCTAGCTCATTTTGAATTTTGCTTTTTAACAAAAGTTCACATTCATTAGCAAGTAAATCACTAGAGGCAATCAGCACCAACATGATAATTAATCTTTTAAGCATAAGTTTGAACCATATCCTTTGCTTCATAAACTTAACAATATGATAAGACTATTGAACATTCCCATTAGAGTAAACTAATAAGCGCGCCAAAGTAAACTTATTAGAAAAACTCCAACTTCACTTGCAAATTCAATGACCTCCGTTGGAAGTACCGAATACATAAAGCTAATTTACGTGATGGAGTCAGGTTATAAGCAAGCATCCATGTCATCGCGGCATTTGTATATCCTTATACTTCAGATACCAATCTGAGGCGGTAGTTAATTCGCAAATAAGTACGAGCCTATTTTTTACAAGAACCACTTCGTCGGAGCGGCAAGAATCTTTATATATGAATCAGCGAAAAGGGAAATGCTGTTGTTTCCCTTTCGTCACTTTTAGTATAAGCAAGGGCAAAGCATCACGACTTTAATCTCTGTGGCCGCAGGCCAAAAACAACAATGGCAACATTACTGTTGCCATTCATCAATCACTACAATGCTGATGATTAATATCAGCAGTTAAACGTGCTGATATCAATCATCTCGGGTTAGCACTTCTAACAATTCGATTTCAAAGAATAGATCAGAATTAGGCGGGATTTTATCGCCAATTTTTCGTTCGCCATAACCAAGATGAGCAGGGACTGACAGTTGGCGTGTTCCACCTACCTTCATTGGGTTGTCACCAATAATACCTTGATACCAACCTTGGATAACCCGTTTAGCGGAGATCACCACTTGAAATGCTTCTGAGCTATCAAATACGCTGCCATCGGCTAATTTACCGGTATATTTACAGGTGATTAGTGCACCTTTTTCTGCGGCTTTACCTTCACCAACCGTGATGTCGGTAATATTAAGTTCTGCAAGGGAAGTCATACGAATGCCTTTTCTATAAAATAATGCCGGGATTATAACAGCAAACGGGCATTATTCTGATGCTAAAAATAACTAAGAATCAGTTATTCAGCATCGTTTCTAACCGCTAATTAACTCTTTCCAGCTAACCAATACATCTCCCACAACCGCCCTATTCTCATCAATCTCAATTGTTCACTAAAACTGAATATCAGCTGAACCAACTGGCAATTTAAATGAATAATTACAACTATTTAATCTTACATCAAGCTTGTATCAAGTTGATGTCCTGATAATGAGTTATCGATTAAACCAACAGCTAACACCTTTAAAATTATTTCTTAAAGATAGCGCTTTAACCTAAATAGATAAGCCAGTTTGTAAACCACAACCCTTTCAAGAGGACAAAAAATGGAACCCCAGTTAGTCGAAGTGAAAGACTTCGTATCATTCACCTTAGCCATAGAATAATCATGGGTGTCACAGTTAATTGACAGTTAATTTAACTCACTAGCCACTTGAAACTGACTGCTAACTGCTGATTAGCAAGAGTTCAACATTGAAGTATTATAATAAGTATCTCAGTGGGAATGATGGACACTTCACGGTGCTAAACGCTAAAATAACGACTCGCGGCTGCACATCAATTTCAGTCAACTCTAGAGAAAATACAATGATTGTAGAAAATGTGCTTCCTGAAAATTATGCAGAAATGCTTAATGTTTGGGAGAATTCAGTCCGAGCAACTCATGACTTCATTACAGAAGAAGATATTGAGTTTTTTAAACCAATCATCATTGAGCAAGCTTTTCCAGCAGTGACCTTGAGATGCGTTAAAAGCGAAAGTGGTTCAATTATTGGCTTTGTGGGAACCCACAATTCAAAGATTGGAATGCTATTCATCTTAAATGAAACGAGAGGAAAAGGTGTTGGTAAAATGCTACTGCAATATGCCATTGAGCAATTAGGCGCAACCAAAGTTGACGTGAATGAGCAAAACCCATTAGCTGTCGATTTTTATAAACATATGGGGTTTAAGGTTGTTTCACGCTCGCCACTTGATGATATGGGAAAACCATTTCCAATTCTGCACATGACTTTATAACGTTCGGTTTGTCGTAACCACATTTGTTAGAAGAAACGCTCAAAGCTAATAACTTTGGGCGTTTCCGTTTTTGTTTTTGTTTTATTTTTGTCTCGGCCATTTAAGTCACCGCTTTTTTATACCCTATTCAACCGCTGAGTTTGTAACCCTATTCGTAGTGATTGAAAGTATTAAACAGTTCCTAAGGCTCGCCCGTTATTTGGTTTCACTCTTAACCATAAAACACCAAAGATTGTCGTGAATAAAATGCTTGATGGTGGTGTCGCTCGTCATGCTTTGCCCATAAGAGATCTTATAGTTGATAGCAGTAATAAACTGGGTGTAGTTGATTTTGAACGTTCCACTTTACGTCGTTCAATTTTCCGCTTCGATTGGTATGTAGCTAAAAAAGTCACTCACTACCATTTATACCGTTTAATTGCTCAATTTCAGCCCGATTTACTCACCAGTAAACAGGCCATGAAACTGAATATCGTCACTAAGTTAAGACGTGCATTTAATCGATAAGTCTATTTAAATAGCAAAAATTTCATCTATCAACCAAATCGGATCGCACCTGTTGCTCGCTTAGGCACAACACGTTAGGCTCAAGCCCTATTTTCATCTTTTGGCTTATTAAATGACACTTGAAGTGATACTGCTGTTACTAGCAGGATTTTTTGGCGGAGTGCTAAATTCACTCGCTGGAGGCGGCAGCTTTATTACCTTTCCAGCACTGATTTTTGTCGGCGTACCGCCTGTCATGGCCAATGCCACCAATACCTTTGCTTCATTTGTGGGTTACCTTAGTGGTGCATTTGCCTTTAGGCATGAACTCAAGGCGCATAAAAAAGAGTTGGTTGTTATCCTGCTAACCAGCTTTTTAGGTGGCGGATTAGGCGCATGGCTATTACTGTTAGCACCAGAAGCCTTATTTCAACAAGCCATTCCTTGGCTGCTACTTTTTGCTACTGTGCTGTTTATTTGGGGCGCAAAGATTAATCAACTCGTCAGTCAGCTATCTGGTAAACATAAATACGCATCCCAACTTGGCGCTGTACTTTTATTCTTAGTTCTTTTATCAATTTGTATCTATGGCGGTTTTTTTAATGCAGGGCTTGGGATTATTGCATTGAGTTACTTAGCCTTGGCAGGTCATTCAAATATTAATGCGATGAACGGAATTAAATTGGTGATTTCATCTTCAGTCTCATTAATCGCAATTGTGCTGTTCGTCTACCATGATGCTATTGCTTGGTTTGAAGGCAGTGCTGTGCTGATAGGTACGTTATTTGGCCGCTATATGTCTGCTCATATATCAAAACGTATTTCTCAGCAGCATATGAGAGCTTTTGTCATTGTAATGAGTTGCGCAATTACCTTTTATTTTTTTATAACGACGTAAACCCACCTTGTTTAGCTTTAGGAAGCCTGCCTTTTTAATCGTCTTTTAGATTTTTATTTATAGCTTTATAATTTTTAGACCAAATCATTGTTTATATTTGTTTAATTTATATACTAAATAAAAAGAGCAAATAAAGAAGTGATGAAATGGCAATTAATGACTCAGAACCTGATTTACCAGAACCAATACGAGAGCATATAGGTCACCTGTTAATTAAAGTATTAGATTATTTCGATATACAATTTGAACGCCACGATATCGCCTCAGATATCAGTTTAGTTGTTATGGTTATCATCTTTTCTGTCATTGCTTATTTTACAATTAAACACCTGACACATGTCATCATTACTCACCTAGCTAAAAATCAAAACACCAATATCAGACTGACTGTTGAGCGTAAAAAAGTACCAAACAAGTTAGCCATCATCATTCCCTTTTACTTTGTTATTACAGCAATTGAGCTCATCATAGGTAAAATCGGTTTTGTACCCGATCTCATTAATACCACGTTAGCAGCATTAGGTGGTTTACTCATTTTACGAGTAATTTTCAGTAGCCTCGATACGTTTCTCATCCTAGCAATGACCCATCCTGTCGGACAGCGTTTTCCACTTCACGGGATTGTACAGTTTTTCAAAATATTAATGGCTTTCATCGGTATACTGATTATTACTTCACAATTTTTAAATCGCACCCCCGTCTATCTTCTTTCAGGTATTGGTGTTGTCGCTGGTATGTTGATCTTCATTTTTAAAGACACCATTCTTGGTTTTGTCGCTGGGATACAGCTTGCTGCAAATGACATGGTATCCATTGGTCAATGGATACAACTGGATAAACACAAAATTAACGGTATTGTTCAAGAAGTCACACTCACCACAGTGAAAGTTCAAAACTGGGATAACACCATTGCCATGGTTCCTTCGCAAACCTTAATGAATGAACCCTTTGTAAATTGGTATGGGGTTGATCAAATTGGCGCTAGACGGATAAAGCGATGCTTGTATGTTGATATCGACACATTAAATTTTGTTGATAGTGATATGTTAGCTAAGTTGAAGCAAATCGATTTAATATCACCTTATCTTAGCCATAAAGTTGAGCAGCTAAGTGAATATAATGATGCCCTGCCTGACAATACCCCTATGGTGAATCATCGAAAGTTAACCAATTTAGGCTGCTTTAGAGAGTACATGACGCGTTATATTGAAAGTCAGGGCAACATTCGTCATGACTTAACCCTGATGGTTAAACAATTAGAAACCAATAATTTTGGTATTCCGCTAGAGGTATATTGTTTTGTGAACACCACAGTATTAAGGGAGTATGAACAAGCCCAAGCTGACTTGTTCGATCATTTTTATTCCATCATGGCTGAATTTAATTTAAAGCCGGTTAAAGTACCGCTTAAAGTTAAAAACAATATAGATAACTAGTGGCCAATAATTCGTTCTAGAAGTGGTAACGCACGCCGCCTATTGCTTCTAGCTCGACTTTAACGTCATCCAATAAATACAAGGTTGGCTGTGCTTCGATAAAAAAGGTAAATCGCTCTACCATAGTGTGAGCACCAAAAATCGCTCTAGCGCCTAATTGAATGTCATTATTTTTAGAGTCAGCAACTTTACCACCAACGCCCCAGTAAAAATGTTGCTGACCTTGGAAGTTAAAAGTTTTATCTAAGGTAAATGATAAATCATCAAAGCCAACACCAAATTTATAATTATCCATTTTGATATTAATACCTGAGTCACTCCCCACCATTAGTCCCACTTCTGGAGCCGCTTTGGCTTGAGCTGAAATCATTATGGTGATTAAAATGATGATTGAGGTAAACAGTGTCGCAGACTTCATGAATATCCTTGCTAGATGCTGAAAAGGCGTCATCCTAGCGAGATTGCATATCAGTGTAAATTAGAAATCCCTGTCCTTTCTTTTATGAACATTTATTTATAATAAAGCTTCATTTCTGATAACCATTTGATAGCGCAATAGCATCAAGCTAAGTAATGTCCGTCTAAAATGAGCTTATTAATGCCAAGATAGTTTGTGACGAGATGGCTTGTAACAAGATGGGTTGTGAAAAAAATAATAGCGCTAAAAAAAGCTGTTGGGAGATTGAATGAAATAGCTAGAGTAATTTTAAGAGAGTGTAACTAACTTTGTGTAACAGCTTATCAAACAGTACTCAATATAATATCGAGTACGGAACCGATTCAAATACATCTCAATCTATGAACAAGTTCCGATTATCTTACTTTAAGATAATTTCTCGCATTCTATATTCACCGGTTAAGGTTCTAACTTCTGGGTATTTGGCTGAAATTTCGTTAGACTTTTTCTCGTCTGACTCACTCCATTTTTTCATAAACTCTTGGTACTTGGTTTTATTCGGTTCGATATCAGCAGCATTAGCAAAACTGACCACCAGCAACATATTAAAATCACCGCTCGTCGGTAAATCACTGCCGTATATCTTCCAATCTTTAATATAACCAAGCTCCTTTTGTAGCTTTACAGCTTTAACCCAACTACTGCGTAAACCCGCTAGGTAAATATCACCCATATTCGGATCAACACGCACCGTCGTCATCATCATTATTTCGGTGCCAAGATCATAATCTTCAAATACTTCTAATCTATCCTTTGAAAATGCAGAACCACTTACTAAAACGCATAACAATAATATTAAGGTCTTGTTCATGTCGTTCACTCCTATTGCAATCATTTTGGTCACGATATAGCGACCAAATGTGCATAGAAAGTATAGCCAAATGGGCTATAAACGCATGATTAAATGCAAACGTCAGTCTTTTCAGTTTATTAGATTAGAATTTATACTGACAAAATAAAGTGATGTCATTCAAAAGTAATACAAGCTTATGATGAATATAGATAAAAAAAGAATACCTAAGAATGACACCGAATGTTCAGCAACAAACGCTGGTATAGAAATGATCAACTAACTCCATTATAAGCCCCTAAAAAAAGCCTGCTAAACGTTGTGTTAACAGGCTTAAATGTAGCACTTTGGTTGTACGCTATTTATCGGCAATAACTAGCCTGTTGATAAAAGCGTTTTCCTAACGATAATCGCAATTTAAAGTCACAATATTGGATAACAAAGTTAAAGCTCTTTGGCAGTATTGCCTGCAAATAGACTTTGTATTTTGGGTGTAATACTAATCAACTGAGCAGTCAGTAAGCTCATGCTATAACCTAGCATGGCACCTATCAGTAATGGCGGTAAAATCGCGGCAAGATCTGCACTCATTGCAAAAGTAATGCAACAACCTATAAAAGCGCCAGGGATAAAAGCGAGCTTTTTATAACTTGCCTGTAAACACATTGCTGCTGTAGCAATACCCGTAAAGGCATAACCTATTATCGGAGATATAAAGAAACTACTGCCTGAAATGATTAACCATCCCCAAAACACGCCCGATAAATTAGTACTCATGGCCATAAACATGCCTTTAATACCGGTTTCTGTTTGAGCAAAAAAAGTGCTGCAACTTAAAAAACCTATCCAAGTCACTAATTGGAAAACGTCGGCAACGCCTGCCCACAATGCTGCTAATAAACCTGCTGAAATCGCGATTTGCCAACGATGTTCCATAGCTAACCTCTTGAAATAGTCTTAATTAAGAAACTGAGTGTTTATAAAATAACACAATAGAGGTTAATTTACGCTATTCAGGCACTAAAAAAAAGCGACCCAAGCCCAGTTTTGATGAATGAATCAACAAATTTTCGATAAAAAACACGTAAACATTCAATATTACTAATTTGAGATATAGCTTGTGACGACTGTAGGAACCACTTTTTCTAATCATTAGAAATCTGCTTCAATCATTTTTTTGTCGTATAAGTATTGAATTTAAAACGGAACAAGTGATAGGCATCAAATTTTGGTAAATCAACTACATAAAAAAGGTATAGATTTGTATTTTCATGCTTTACACAACAGTTTGGACTTATTGAGTCATTTACGCTGATATCCATCTAATAAATGATTACAAACCAATCGCCCTTTTCAAATGAAAAGCTTGCACAGTTGGTGAAACCAAAAGACTAAGGCTTGCTCATGAAAAAATACTTATCTACTTCTAGGCTGAACCTTGCTACCAGCTCTTTAGACTGGGTAATGGGGATGACGATTAAGCAATCGCTCAGTTTAAAAGATGCCGTCGCATTAACTGATGTGACTAAGCTGACTGTGCCAGAAAAGCCCATCGAAACACTTTATATTCATATTCCTTTTTGCCATACCCTTTGCCGTTTTTGTTCATTTCACAAAATTAAATTTAATGAAGGTGTCGCCAAGGCTTATTTTAAGGCGTTAAGACAAGAAATTCGCATGGTGATAGCCCAAGGTTATCGCTTTAATCGGGTATACATTGGTGGCGGGACGACAACCATATTAGAAGATGAGTTGATTAAAACCATCGAGATGATTAAGTCTATTACCACGGTACGAGAAGTGTCCTGTGAAAGTGATCCAATCTACTTTAAAGAAGGTAATCCACATTTACTCAAAGGTTTGGTAGATCGCATGTCGATTGGGGTGCAAAGCTTTGATGATAAAATTCTAAAAGCCAGTGGCCGATTTGAAAAATTCGGCAGTGGTTTGCAACAAGCTGAATACGTTAGCCGTGCCATTGAAGTGATCCCCACAGTTAACTTGGACATGATGTATGGCTTTAAGATGCAAACGCCAGATACTGTTGCCAGTGATTTAGCTCAGACCATTCGCTTAAGCCCAGATCAAATCACCACTTACCCTTTAACCGTTGGCATAGGCCAAAATCGCAAGAAAGCAGGTTGTTTAGCAGGTAGTCCTGAAGAATTATGGCCACAATTCTTAGCGGTAAAAGAAGCAATGGCTGAACGTTACATCATGGAGTTCCCGTGGACATTCAGCCGTAACTTTGGTCAGCCAGTAGAAAATAAATACGTTTTAGATGGCGAAGATTGCTTTGGCGTTGGCTCAGGTGCTTTTGGTCGTTTTGGTGAACAGTTTAGAATTTCAAGTTTTGATATTCCTGACTATATTAGCCGAATCGAATCAGGGCAAACAGGTACCTGTTATACCAAACCATTAGAAGCCAAAGCCCTATTACAACATCACTTAATGATGATGATGGGTCACGGCACACTGGACAATCAGCAGTTTAAAGCCCATACAGGCAAAACACTTTGGCAAGCTTTTCCACTGGAAATGAGTTATCTGATTTCCGCTGGGGCTTTGACTAAGAAAGGCAATAATTACCAGACCACGGTTGGAGGTCAATTTATTGCACTGAAAATGTTCTCAGGCTTTTTGGCTGGTATGGATTACTTACGTGAACAAGCACGAGACTTGCCTTTAACCATGGCTGTTGATGAATCTGCAGAAAACAAATCTGATGAGTCTGCTATCTTTACTGGATAAGTCGTCATAAATAAGCTCAAGCTTGGTTTAACTGCTTATTCAGTTAAACCAATACAGAAAACATAACCCGCTTTTTATAAAGCGGGTTCTTTTTATAAAGCAGATTGATTTTATAAAGCGGATTTTTTATAAGGCAGAGTGTTTTTAAAAAGCTAGTTGCCGTTTTATATCCCTATCAACCTGGTGGTCATGTTTATTTCGTTATTGCTCAGATAATAGAAAATCAATTGCCTGAACTAATTTAGGTGAGTCTGGATCTGATATTCGCGTAACCCAAACCACTTGTCCTTGTCGATTAATAAACACAGTCGTTGGAGTACCTGTTACACCATAGCGTTTTGCAACCTTGTCACCATTTATCAAGGTTGTCATGTCGATGCCTCGCTCCTTTAACACCTTCGCTGGCATTGCACCTTTATCTTCATTGAAGCTAATCGCCACCATTTCAAGATCAGATTCACTATTCGCTAACCTTAATCGTTCAAGCCCTGGTTGAAGCTTTTTACAATAAGGGCACCAAGTGGCCCAAAAATGAATCACAACCGGTTTGCCCGCTTGCTCAGCCAATGACCATTCATTGCCTTGGGCATCATTGAGTATAAATGCTTCAGCTTGAGGAAAATGATGTTCATCAGTTAATGTCTCATCTGCCCGCGCAGCAGTTGAAAAAAGCAACATTAACAAGGTCAGTAAAGTAAAGGTCATTACCACCGCTGCAATTTCACGATACCGTCTATTTAAAATAAGTCTGTTTAAATTCTGCCTGTTTAAAATCGGGCTATTTAAAATCAGTCTGTTTAAATTAAGTCCGTTTAAGGTCAGTCCGTTGATAGGTTTCATAAGCATTCAATCCTATTAATAAAGTCGACAATCAGCGATAAGCATTCGCACTTGAATATTAAGACCGACTAAAACACCTTTTTTATTCAGGGCAGCTTACTGCTAAACGAGAACACAGCTCGCCAGTTGTTCAGCGGCTTGTTAAGTGACTGATTTAGATTAGTGTTTACGCATGTTTTAAAATAAGAATTCGACGTTAAGAACGTTTTACAAACAGGGTTAATCACGTTAGTTTGGTATAAAACAAAAAAAACAAAAAAAACAAAATGGATTATTGGGGAATATCTATGCAAAAATTAACCCATTGGTTAAATCAAGGCCGTTTTCATAAACATGCCTTTAAACCACACTTTGAAAATAACATTTTTGTCAGGCATGAGGGCGATAAGTCCAAACCAGCATTATTACTGATCCACGGATTCCCCACTTGCAGTTATGACTGGCAACCAATTTGGGATAGCTTAAGCCCACACTTTTATCTGATTACCTTAGATATGATTGGTTTTGGTTATTCCGATAAGCCGACAGACTTCCCCTATTCTTTTGCTGCTCAAGCTAATTTAATCGAAGATGTACTTACGTCATTAGATATTAATCAAGTTCATATTTTATCCCATGATTACGGTAATACCGTCACTCAAGAATTATTGGCAAGAAACAATGATGCTAAGCAAAAGCAAACGCCGCCTTGCTTTGAAATATTAAGCTGTTTATTACTTAATGGCGGCATTTTCCCCGAAGTGATTCATCCAATTCTCATCCAAAAACTGTTACTAAGCCCCATAGGTTTTATTGTGGCTAAAGGCATGGGTTATGACGCTTTCAAACGTAATTTCGACAATATCTGTTGTATTAACATTGACGATATTGAACTGAGAAAATATTGGCAACTGATCCAACATAACCAAGGAGACCGTATCTTTCACAAGCTGATCCAATACATGAAAGAACGGGTTGAACATCGTGATCGCTGGGTCGGTGCATTGCAACAATATAAACAACCCATGCGTTTTATTAATGGTTTAGAAGATCCTATTTCAGGGCATGACATGCTTAAACGCTACCAAGAGCTGATAACCGATGCAGATACCATCAGCCTTAACGGCGTGGGACATTACCCACAAGTTGAAGCGCCAGAGCAAGTTCTTGAACATGCATTCTCGTTCTGGAAAAGCCATAAAATAATGACTTAAAGCCTAGATTTACCTAGCTAAAACATCGCTTAAAAATAAAGCTGAGTTTTTACTCGAAATTGGTTAAGGTAGTTTATCGCCTAACAAATAAGCGAAATTGCACAGTAAATAATAAGCAAAAGGTTCAGCTGTCTGCCCATGTATTTGCACAGCTGAACCGACACGATAAACAGTTATGGAGTCTGTTAACCTTGCTTCGCTAGTATCGGCAGTTTGACAGATAGCAAACAACAAAGGACCGTATTATGCCGATTTATCAAGCTCCCCTTCGCGACTATCAATTCATCCTATCTGAGTTACTCAATATTTATCAGCAAACTGACCTTAAAGGTTTTGATGAAGTCGACCCTGAACTTACCGATGCCATTTTACAAGGCGTGGCTGACTTCACCACCGATATCATGTTGCCGCTTAATGCCTCTGGTGATCTTGAAGGATGTAAGCTTGAAGACGGAAAAGTGATAACACCAAAGGGGTTTAAAGCCGCATATCAGCAATACATTGATGATGGTTGGGCAACCCTTACCTGCGACCCTGAATACGGCGGTCAAGGCTTACCCGAAGTGATTGGCACCTTTGCCACCGAAATGAAAACCGCCACCAATATGGCATTTGCCATGTACCCGGGATTAACCCATGGGGCTTACTCAGCGATTCATGTTCATGGCAGCGATAAACTTAAACAAAAGTATTTAGAAAAACTCGTCAGTGGTGAATGGACTGGCACCATGAACTTAACTGAGTCTCATGCAGGGACAGATCTAGCCTTACTGCGCACTAAAGCTAAACCTCTTGGCGATGACACGTTTGCGATTAGCGGCGAAAAAATATTTATCTCATCAGGGGATCACGACTTAGCTGAAAACATCATTCACTTAGTGTTAGCAAAATTACCTGATGCCCCTGAAGGCGTCAAAGGTATCTCATTATTCGCAGTGCCTAAATTTATGGTCAACGATGACGGTTCTTTAGGCAAAGAAAACAGCTTAAGTGCCACAGCACTTGAGCATAAAATGGGAATTCATGGTAACTCAACCTGCGTGATGTTATTTGATGGCGCTGTAGGTGAATTAGTCGGTGCGCCTCATCAAGGCCTAAAAGCCATGTTTACTATGATGAACCAAGCCAGACTCGGTGTGGGTATTCAAGGGTTAGGTGTTTCAGATATTGCCTACCAAAATGCCTTGGTGTACGCCAAGGACCGAGTCCAAGGCCGCGCATTATCTGGGATAAAACATGCCGACCAAGCAGCGGATCCTATCCTGGTTCATGGTGATGTTCGCCGCATGTTGTTGTCGCAAAAGTCATTCAATGAAGCAACCCGAGCACTAATGGGTCAGCAAGCATTGTGGTTGGATACCGCTGAGCGCCACTCCGATCCTGACAAAGCTAAACAAGCGTCTGCGCTTGCGGCATTATTTACGCCTATTGTTAAAGGTTTTGTCACCGACCAAGGCTTTAAAGCCTGTGTTGATGCGCAGCAAATTTATGGTGGTCATGGCTACATCAACGAATGGGGCATGGAGCAATTTGTCCGCGATATTCGTATTGCCATGCTTTATGAAGGCACTAACGGCGTTCAAGCGTTAGATTTAGTGGGTCGTAAATTGTTATCTGATAAAGGGGCGACATTAAGCCTTTGGTCAGACATGGTGAAACAGTTTATTGGTGAGCACAGCGCTAATGACGCAATGAAGCCGTACATTGCAGGGCTAATGGATGCTGCTGCAGATTTAGAAAAAGCCACTGGCTTTATTGCAAAATCAGCCGCCACCAATCCAGACATGATTGGTGCAGCTTCAATGCCTTATATGCAATTATTTGGTATCTCGGCTCTCGCTTGGATGTGGGCGCGTATTGCAGCTACTTCTCTTGCAGCCATTGAAGCTGGAACTGATGAACAGGCTTTTTATCAAGCTAAGTTAAACACAGCCAGCTTTTACATGAACTATTGGGGTTGTCAGACACGAAGCTTACGCAAACAAGTAGAAATGAGCAGCGCAAACATTGCAGCATTTGACGACAATGACTTTTAAGCGGTGCTATTAAACCGCATTAACTCTGCAACCAAAAAACAAAAACAGCGCCAATAGGCGCTGTTTTATGATCATAACGAAGTTTGATAATTTATCTAGGAATGAAAGTCACTTGCTTATAATAAAATTTAATCATTTTTAAACTCAGTTTTGGAAAGAAGTGAGTTGGCTAACGGGCTAATAAAGCTTGGCTATAATTGGTGAGTCACGAACCAAGCCAAGCTTTTTTAGTTCATGCGTTGATTCGTTTGTTAGCTGTATTTACAACCAAAACTGCCACCACTTTTTTGATTTTTGTATTTTATAACCTGTTGATTCTTTTTCTCTGGGGTTTCGATTATCATCGTATTCGATCCCCTGATACTCACCACTATGCCCCGTTATTACTATTTTCCCAGTATCTAGCCACAATAATACTCTTTCAGCTTCTTCTGCAATCTGAGGATAGAGTTCATCAATTTTATCATTGAAACCATCTGGACAAGTTAAACCAAGACCGTAACCCAACCCAAGGTTATCCATGAAACCAAATCCTTCGCAATATAGGTCATAACATTGCTCGATATATATATGAACCTCGTTCGGCTTGGCAATTATTTCATGGAGGATGTTGCGAATACTCCATTCATAATATTTTCCTATAGAAAAATACTTTGAAAGTACTTTTTGGGCTTCATATAAGCCAGATGGCGTTTTGTAGTTTATTGAAATGATTTCGAGATAATCATCAGAGTTTAAAGTCTGTTCAAGTATTATTTCCGTGTACACCCAATTCTCGAAGTCAGATAATTCGATTTCTTTGGATACTAATTTGTAGAAAGTTAATTCGACAGAGTGCAAACTATTCTCTCAATACGCTAACGCCTAGCACAACGGCGTAGTGATGCTGGCGACTTTTGTGCGTTTTTTTTGCGCAAAAGATGCCAATATTAAGGAGTCCGTTGGTGCTTTTGGTTATGTGATTATTCCCCGAAAACTTCATCTAATACGCCGAATACATATTCATGTGTAAAAGAATTTCCGCCGCAGTGCATAAGCTCATTTTCGCTGGCAAGAAACGTTAAGTAAGGGTTAACTTCAATACCATCGAATTCTATACCAGCGGTATCGTCAATAGTACACGCGATGCTAAAAGCTATATTACCAGTGACTTCCTTTAGTTTTTCACCAGTGAGACCAGCCTCTTCAAGCTTACCTTTAATCTGTTCAATGATTTCACCTATAAATATTGCTTGGTGTTCATCGAATTTATCAGCATCAAGTTTTAGTTCCATTTCGTGATTCCTGATTTCACATAACAGCTTATTAGCGAGAATTCCGATAAACACCCCTAGGCTACTTATCAATACTCAATCACTTTCCAGCTTAATTTGTTAATAATTTTAATAACTTAACAGCCATCAAAATTTAAATCAATCGACTAAATCGTGGATAAAACCGAGAATAGAGATAACCGAGAATTATCTTGGGTCGTTATGTAAACTTCTTTTAAGCCAAAACGCTAACTTTTCAATGATATAGGATTGTTTGATTGGTAAACCCGAGAATTTTTTATTAGTTTTTATTGGCAAGGTTGTCTTATATCACTACTTCAATCTAATCCATTGCCTGCCGCAGGCTTATGTGCAGATACATCCAAGAC
>NZ_JAJGZS010000047.1:0-17751 GCF_020806285.1 Shewanella sp. 10N.7 | reverse complement strand
TATACGTTGGAGATAAATAAACATGACCAACTCGCTACAGTTACTATGAGTACCTAGGTAAGAAAAGGTTCAAATTATTTGAAAAAATCACTAATAATTTTTAACTGTACAAACTAATGCACTATCTTGAAATACTGAGAATAAAGTTAAAAAAAAGGCAACCCAAAGGTTGCCTGCAAATAATTACGTAAAGAGATCATGTAATGGCGCTAGCGTTTGCATAATCCCAAAAGGGAGTGATGAAGCATGAAAAATGGAGGTAGCCTAAAGTCGTTTATAAAACGAAAGTGATAAGACAAATACTAAAACATCATCAAAAGATGATGGGGGAAATTTAGTGACTTATCACTTGCTACAATTACTCAGAGTGATGAGAAATCGTTTAGTTCCCAGAAGGTTGAAATAAACTTAAATAACGTTAAAAATTGTTGAATGCGCTTATTAAGTCATTAACTAGGCCAATCATTAAGCTAGTCATTAAGCCAATTGCTGGTGAAACCGCATCCAATCCCTCGTAAAAAGCATAAAAAAATGCCATAAAAAAAGGCAATCAATTGATTGCCTATCGATCCACTTTGAGATCAAGGGGACCGCGCTAGAAGTCCCAGGGAGATGATGAAAGTGAAATCAAACTGTCTTATTAAATAAGACTCTCACCTGCGACAATAGTTCAAAAAAAATACAATTATTTTAATATTTTTAGCATATAAATTTTTGTGGTTTTAAAATCAAGCAATTGCGAACAACAAATGGGTATGTGTAAATTTAATTGCATGCTTGAGCAAACCGTTTACTCCAGTTATTTGTCACTTTAGCCATCAATTATTTTAGTAAAGTTTCAATTTCAGTCATTAAATTTTCTGGCTTGGTGGTTGGTGAGTAACGCTTTAACACTTTACCGTCTTTGTTGATCAAAAATTTAGTGAAATTCCACTTGATTGATTCACTGCCTAATAGACCTTTAGCAGAAGATTTAAGAAACTTATAGAGTGGCGCTACTTCAGTACCATTAACGTCGACTTTACTGAATAAAGGGAAACTAACACCAAAATTTAATTCACAGAATTGACTAATTGTCGCTTCATCGCCTTTCTCTTGACCACCGAATTGATTACATGGAAAACCCAATACCACGAAACCTTGATCTTTATACAGTTGATATAGGTGCTCTAGTGGCTTGTATTGGTGAGTAAAACCGCACTCACTCGCCGTATTAACAACCAAAACAACTTTGCCTTTGTAATCTGACATTGATACAGCGTTGCCTTGAATATCAACTGCGCTTTGCTCGTAAAAAGATTGGCTCATAAATACACTCCTCATAGATTTAATATCACTATATAGTAGAAAATAATTTAGTCAATTAAATTGTGCGCAATTTAATTTTGATTCATTATATCGACTTTCTCACTTTCTCACTTTCTCATTTACACACTCACGATGAGTCCCGCTCTAATGAATACGTAATTCATCGTGAATGGGTATCAATCATTAACAAAATTCCTTTTTTTGTTGTCCATGTGTTTTAACTTTGTGTGTGTATTGCGCGAAGCCTGAACGATACAACTGATTTTTAAAGACTAACGGGATTTGGCCAGTATAATCCCTGCAAAATAAGACTTTAAGACTGAGTTTATCAAATGAGAAAAATTATCTTAGCGGCATCGTTAGCTGCGAGTACGTTACCTTTAAGCGTAACAGCGAGCGAAATCACTATTGGTTTAAGTGAACATGTCGTGTCAGCTAATCTAAAGGCCAATATAAACCCTCATAGCAATCTTGAAGCGGGTTATATCTATTCTGATAAAAAAGGTCAGCTTGCAGAATTTGCTATGCATATGACTCATCAGACTGGTGCTCATACGATTGAAATTGGTCCTAAATGGACCTCAGTTTGGTTTGATGATAATCCTGATGGCAGCGTTATTTCTGTTGGTGGTCATTATTCATTGGCTTTAGGCAATAATATATCGATTCATGGCGATGCTTATTATGCTCCGTCTGTATTATCATTTTCAGATGTTGATGGTTACACCGAATTAGGTGCAAAAGTACAGTATGATTTTAACCCTAACATGGCAATCTTCATCGGTTACCGTAATCTGAAATTTAAGTATGATAACCAGTCAAACAGATCATTCGAGGATGGTTTTTACATTGGCGGAACTTCACGCTTTTAATTAGCTGAACTGAGTCAGACCTGCTGGTTGATCGCGCTATTTATATTATCAATTATAGGGCTTAAGAAATATCACAAAAAAAAGCAAGTTGCCTAGGGCCTGTTGATCTTTCAAGGTTATTTTTGCAGCGAATTGTTGGCCATTTATGCAAGGCAGAGACTTTGTAGTGTAGTTATTCTACATAAAAAGTCGATAACGCAGTAAAAATGACCAACAAACGCTGCCCAAAGGGTTCGACTAAAAGCGTTTTACTCTTTGTTGGATTAATTTTGCTTAGATGACTAGGCATCAATCCATCCGCCTCAATTAAAACGCTTTTATTTCGAACAAAACTTAACCAGCAAAGAGCAACAGGCCCTAGCAACTTGCTTTTAATCGAATAAGTATAAACACTTAATTGTACTGATTTACTTCAAAATCCAATTCGGCATAATCATCTGCGTAACGACGCTTAGTATCTTTTCTGCGTTGTTTGAGTTTCTTCGCTTTTGGTTTTTCGTCAACTTCGTTATCCCAAAGGATGTCGTCGATATCAAATTTGTAGTATTGAGACATTTGTCTTTCCAAGGTGTTTCTTAAACTGATTAATAATCACTAAAAAACCTGATTGGTTATACTCAGTGATGACTTGTATTCACGTTGAATACAAACTCATTTTTACCTAATTTGAATTTGTAACGAAAGCAAAAAAAATCACCTATGACGGTGAATTTTTTTGTTCAATCTCTTACTAAAGATGAAGCTGGAATAAAGTCACTGCTGATGGCGGGGCGACTAGGTAGCTCGGCAATCTTATTGACGATGTATTTTTCTTCATTTTCACCACGTATGCGTTCACTTTCTACATTGAGTAAGAACATTTTCTCTTCGACCACATGGTATATCTGGCCTCTATCTAAGTAGATGACGTTGCCAGTTTTATCCCAATGGAATAGCCCACTATTGTTAAATGGTAGCGGGTCTTGGCCCAAGTGTTCAGTGGAGATTGTATATTGATTTGGTGGGGTGAGTGTGAGGGTCGTTTTCATACCATCGCAGCTTGGGCAAGGGAAAGTACCTTGATATACGCCAGGCCAATTGACTGTATGTAAGCTGCCTTTAGTAGGATCTGGGTCAAAGCTCAACTGAGAGTCAGAGCATGCTGTTAATATTGAAATGGCCATTAGCATGGCGATTACTGCAATTATCCTTATTGCGTTCATATCTATTCCTTTAATTTTTCCGTGGTTTCATATTCCTTGTCAAACTGCAAATGACACAAGGTCATCGTTTACATCATTAAATAAGTCACCGTTTACATCATTAAATAAGTCAAAGTTAATCATCAGCGAAAATGAACTTAGTGCTCGATATTAAAAAACTGCTTTATGGTATCAATCTGCGTCATTGCGTCTTGATAGCCTAAATCAATTAAAGCACTCGTGTAGGCTTTTTCAAATAATAAATATGACACGATACTTGAGTCTGTTTCACAATCAACCCCAAAAAACTTAAGTAAAATTCTGATAGCAATAGGTAATTCTTTAAAATATCGTGCTGCAATTTCACTCAAATCTTCACTGGGTTTAATCACTAAGGTATCGATTTTACGTAAATGGATTTGTTTAGCATTATTTTCAGGTATCAAAGCTAATGTTGAGTTAATTCGCTCTAATCGCTCTAAGTCACTGTTTAAGGTATCGGAGAAAATGGTATCGAGCAAATGACCTGCAATGGTGGCAGTTTTAGGGTGAGCATCAATCTCATTATGATGTTGTTGATGAGGACTATCGAGATTGATCACCATAATTTTGTCAGCGCCTAAATGAATAGGACTTGATAAAGGAGATAGTTGATGCACAGAGCCATCACCAAAGTAGGCTTGGTTTAATTTAATCGAAGGAAATACTAATGGTATTGCTGACGTTGCCATTAAGTGGTCTGTAGTTAACGTGCAGCGGTTTCCTTGTCTTCTCGCTCGTTTCCAGTCACTCACAGTATTATTGGCTTGAAAGAAGCTATAGGAGTGTGAGTCGTTATAGCTTGAAGCATCTAAACTAATGGCTTTTAACGCTCCACTACCAATATTGCGTTCAATACGTTGAAAATCAATTAGCTGGTTCAACAGACCGCGCAGTGGCGCGTTATCTAATAAGCTGCCAGCATCAGTGTTCATTTTGTCGCTTTGCAAACCTTTGAGCGCCATTTTACATAGATGTTTAAATACGCCCCAAAATGAAGAACGATAGACCTTCTTCGTTTCAAAATGACGCCAAACCCAATCTAACTTTTTCACTCCAAGATGAAAACATGAAGCGTGAGTGGCTAATGAAGTCGCATTAATTGCACCAGCAGACGTGCCACTGATTATTTCAAACGGAATATGATGATTCCGTGGATACAGTTGAACTAGGGCTTTTAATACCCCAATTTGATAGGCCGCTCTAGCGCCACCACCGCCTAAAACAAGTGCAATTGACTCTGACAACTAAGATCTCCTTTCTTATGACTAACGCCATGATATCAGTATGGTTAATAATATCTGGTTCGACGAGTAATAGAACGATAATTTAAGCATAAATATTGAAAGGATATTGGATGCGATAAATGCTTAGGCATAAAAAAACGCACCAAAAGGTGCGTTTTAAATTATCGCCAAATCAATTAGCTTTTGATTGAAGACTTGATGAAATCAACAATTTGATCGAATGGGATATCTTGCTTCTCACCGGTGCGGCGGTTTTTGTACTCAAACACGCCAGCATCGATATTGCGATCACCAATCACGACGACGTGTGGTAAACCCACTAGTTCCATGTCGTTGAACATCACACCAGGACGCTCTTTACGATCGTCGAGTAATATCTCGATGCCTTCAGCAGCTAAATCTTTATAAAGCTGTTCAGCCATTTCTTTTACGCGATGAGACTTGTGCATGTTCATCGGTAAAATGCCGACGGTAAACGGAGCCAATGTTTCTGGTAACATCATCCCGCGTTCATCATGGTTTTGCTCAATCGCAGCGGCAACGATACGGCTAACACCAGCGCCATAACAGCCCATCATCATGACTTTAGATTTACCGTTTTCATCGAGTACGGTTGCGCCCATCGCTTCTGAGTAGTTAGTGCCTAACTGGAAAATGTGACCGACTTCGATACCACGTGCAAAGGCATAAACCCCTTGGCCATCAGGTGTCGCTTCACCTTCAACTACGTTACGGATATCCATGGCTTGAGCCATTGGTAAATCACGTTCCCAGTTAATGCCGAAGAAGTGTTTACCTTCTTGGTTAGCACCAGCACTAAAGTCATTGATTACCGCAACATCTTTATCGATGATAATTGGCATTTCAAGACCAACAGGGCCTAAAGAACCAGGGCCTGCACCGATAAGGTCTTTGATTTCTTCATCGCTAGCGAACTCGAATGGAGAAAGCACAAGCTCATGCTTTTCAGCTTTTAATTCATTCAGCTCATGATCGCCACGAACAATCAATGCTACTAAAGGTGCTTCTTCAGTGGCGCCTTTAACAATCAATGTTTTCACTGTTTTAGTGATAGCGATGTTAAATTGCTCAACTAACTCAGTGATGGTTTTAGCATTGGGTGTATCAACTAGATTCATTTCTTGAGATGGCGCTGCTAAAGTCGCAGTAGGCTCAGGAGATTCTGCTTTTTCAATGTTAGCGGCATAATCACTACCCGTTGAGTAAGCAATTAAATCTTCACCACTGTTAGCCAGTACGTGGAACTCATGCGAAGTATCACCACCAATTGACCCAGTATCAGCAATCACAGAGCGGAAAGCTAAGCCCATACGCTTGAAGATATTGTTATAAGCTTCATGCATCGCTGCGTAAGTCTTATCCATACATTCTTGGTTTAAATGGAAAGAGTATGCATCTTTCATCAAGAATTCACGGGCACGCATTACACCGAAACGTGGACGAACTTCATCACGGAATTTAGTTTGTACTTGATAAAGGCTTAAAGGAAGCTGCTTGTATGAGCTCACTTCTTTACGCACTAAGTCAGTAATCACTTCTTCATGGGTTGGGCCAAGTACAAAATCGCGATTGTGACGATCTTGGAAGCGTAACAATTCAGGGCCAAATTTTTCCCAACGGCCAGTTTCAACCCAAAGATCAGCGGGTTGAACCAAAGGCATTAAGATTTCAATTGCACCTGCTTTGTCCATTTCTTCACGAATAATCGCTTCAACCTTACGTAAAACACGTAGGCCGCTCGGTAACCATGAATAAAGACCTGATGCATTACGACGGATAAAACCTGCGCGTAGCATTAATTGATGACTGGCAACCTCTGCATTTGCAGGGGTTTCTTTTTGTGTTGAAAGCAGGTAATTGCTAACTCGCATTCCCATTGTCCACTTAGTAACTATTAATGGGCGACATTTTAGCATTTGCCACGTTGTTGTCACCAGATAATTGAACTGTATAAAGCTTTATTATCAGTTGGCGAAAAAGGGAGTGGTCAGTGCCACTATAGCGAGCGTTCGTTGACTCGTGTTAGGAGAAAGCTAAGTTATTAATCTAGTTTAATATTTGGCCATGGGATTTAGGGCATGCCGTCAAATATTAATACATGTAAACAAAGAATATAACGCAGATGATAAGCGAATTAACCTTACCTTATTTATCTTTGAGTAAGTGTAATAAGTCGTAGAGGGCTTCTGTTATTTATCGCGCCTGTCACCAATGATTTTGGCAGGGTTTCCTGCAACGATGGCAAACTCGGGGACATCTTTTGTCACTATGCTGCCCATACCGACGACGGCTTGGTTACCGATATTCACTCCATCGACAATACCCGCTTGTGCGCCAATCCAAACATCTTCACCAATGGTAATCCCTTTGGTTGTCACAGGTTGTTGGTATATGGGGGAGTCTACTGACATGCCATGATTAAAGGCATATATAGTGACATTATTGGCAATGCGAGTTTTGTCTCCAATGGTAATACCCACTCTACCGCCATCAAAAGAGCAGCCATGGTTAATGGCGACTTCTTTGCCCATGGTGATAGGGCCATGTAAAAACACATCAGCAGCAATCATACATTGGTCGCCGATACGGATATCTCGGCCACGCTCAGCAAATATCCTTGCTTCAGGCGCAATGAAACACTGCTCACCAATATGGACGGTTTCAACTGAAGATAAATGCAGCTGAATATCATCTTGCCAAGGCTTAGCCCAGATTAAGTGTTTTTCTTTTAATGAAAAATAAAGCCAAGGCATCCAAGACAAACGTTTTTTATGTTGTGCTTGATAATCAGGTTTATCTTGAGTCATGGTTATGGGCTTATATTAAATAATGATGGAAGAGTAATACTTGCTTGTTTGTAAGGGAGAAACCATAGCTAACAAACCGAAGTGGGTTTAATCTCTATCACTTCAATTTTGTCATTATTAAGGTGCCAAAAAATATCGATATCATATAAAGCCACTTGATATATCTTAGCATCATCTTTTGCTTTTTTATAAGCAGGGCGAGGGTCTTGAGCTAATACATCATTCACCACTTGTTTTAAATCAGCCACTTTATTTTCGTTCGAATATTCAGCCAATTGGCTTTCAGCTAATTGACTAAATTGTACGTCAATTAATTGTGGTGCAGATTGCGCAATACCACCACTGGCATTATCAATAGCATCAGAAAAAGGAATATAAGGTTTAATATCAATGATTGGCGTACCGTCTAATAAATCCATCCCCGATATTTCTAAACAGACTTTGCCATTTTGTTGCACAACATTGTGTAATTTAACCACTGACTGACCAATGCCGTTTGGCCTAAACGTTGAGCGAGTGGCAAATACCCCTAGCTTTTCATTGCCACCTAGTCTGGGTGGCCTAACCGTATTTTTCCAACCTTGAGCTAAATTTTGGTGAAAACAAAAAAGTAGCCATAAGTGAGAATATTGCTCAATACCTCTTACTGCATCGATGTTATTAACATGGGGAGCAAGCTCAACCCAGCCTCGAACATTGACTAGTCCAGGTTGTCGCGGTATTCCAAACTTTTGTTTGTACGGGGTGCGACATATTGCAACAGCTTCAATTTGAGAATTAAAAGACTGTTCAGAATATTTATTCATTTATATAACTAATATATTTAAAGGTTATTGAGCTGTGGCTGTTTTAATCGCCTGGCCGACACAAAATGCTTGGGTATAACAAGTATTGGTCTTTTGTTCTGTTAATAGACACTTTTTCACTATTAAGCCATTCGCGCCAAGTTCGACTGCTTTTTTACGTGCTTGGGTGCGTGCATCTGCAATATTAGCTGGCACACCTGATTCTGTTTCTTGACAAGATTCACCTTCAACTAAGCCAACGATTTCATAGGGGCCTTTGGGGCTTGCACCGTCAATATACAATTCAACACTTGTCGGCTTAAAGTATTCATCGATAGCTTCACCATCTAAATTACTATTAAAGGTGTAATTACTTGAACATGCTGATAAAAGTACTGTAGAGAAGAGGGTGATTAACGCAATCGTTTGAGAAGTGTTCATAATACGGCCTAATTTATTTAGAGCATTAAAGAGGAGTCTATATTGCCTACAGTTTACATGGCTTACAGGATTGTGGAAATACTTGATAAAGGCTTATGCAGATAACAAAAGAGCCTACCGAAGTAAGCTCTTTAATTTCAAAAAGGTGAACTTTTATTCCATACCAGGAATTAAAAAGTCTTCCATTTTCTTGCCTGCATCAATTTGGTTTTTAAATACCGTTGGCATACGACCTTGGCCAGTCCACTGAATTAATTCACCATCAACTTCAATTTGGTATTTAGCCGGGCGAGGGGCACGCTTTTTAGGTGCTGGCTTAGCAGTAATTTCGCCTAAGTCTTCAATTGATAAACCACTGTTTTCAATTTGAGCTAATATTTCGGCTATACGTTCATTACGTTCAGCATTCGCTTCTAATTCAGCTTTTTCGTCTTCTTCTCTTTCAGTGATAATCTTTTCTAACTTAACTGAAAGCTCACGTAAATCTTCTAGTGATAACTCTTTTACAGCAGCTTTAAAACGACGACCATGTGTTAAAATTTCTAAAAAGTCACTCATATCAATGTGCATCCTAATGATTTTAATTAATAAGTATCTCAAGTAATTCTGTGGCTATTAAATAATACTTACCAAAACTCTAGATTGTTTAATTGTTATCAAACGAGAGTGTAAATTGATTTGACTATTTAAAATGTTAAAACAAAATAATAGTAGAAAAACACGGTTACTTGAATCGCCTTTAATAATAGAAACTAAATTTGATTGGATCAAATAAAAAATCCTTAAATGAACAAATTTTAAATAAAAAAGCGCAAATACCCCGCTTGATAAATAAATAAATGCTTAATACAACTTATTTATACCGACCAAGTTAATAAAAAAGATATAAACAAGTGTTTGACTTTGGTTGACGTTAACGTTAACAGGACGTAAAGTTGTGCCATATTGCATTGGTGATAGCCAATGTGCCATCCACATACATTGAAGGTGTAGAAGGAAATCCCATGAAAGTATTGGTGCCTGTAAAGCGCGTAGTCGATGCCAATGTGAAAGTCAGAGTAAAGGCTGATAACACAAATGTTGATACTGCTAATTTAAAAATGGCGTTAAACCCATTTTGTGAAATTGCTGTTGAAGAAGCAGTTCGATTAAAAGAAGCGGGAAGTGCGACTGAAGTCGTGGTGGTGAGTATTGGAGCTAAAGCTGTGCAAGAACAGCTACGTACCTCTATGGCACTTGGTGCTGATCGCGCTATTCATGTGCAAACGGATGAAGAGCTAGTGCCTTTATCAATTGCTAAAATTCTTAAAGCGGTGCAAGAAAAAGAACAAGCAGATTTAGTGATTTTTGGTAAGCAATCTATCGATGGCGACAACAACCAAACTGGCCAAATGCTTGCTGCATTAACCCAAATGCCTCAAGCCACGTTTGCATCAGAACTTAAATTGAGTGCAGACGGCGCAGAAGTAACACGTGAAGTCGATGGCGGTTTACAGACCCTTAAAATGCCATTACCAGCGGTTGTGACAGCTGATTTACGTTTAAATGAACCTCGTTACGCTTCACTGCCTAATATTATGAAGGCGAAGCGTAAGCCGCTTGAGACGCTTTCAATTGATGATTTAGGTGTTAGCTTAAAAGCACACCAAACTATCGTTAAAGTGACGCCTCCTGCTGAACGTCAAGCTGGCATCATGGTGAGTTCAGTAGCTGAGCTAGTTGAAAAGTTAAAAAATGAAGCGAAGGTGATCTAATTATGGCCATTCTAGTATTAGCAGAGCACGACAATGCAAGTTTAAAATTAGACACAGCAAAAGTAGTTAGCGCTGCGACAGCCATTGGCGGTGATGTTCATGTATTAGTGGCTGGCAGTGCATGTGCTGCAGCTGTTACTGCTGCGCAAGCATTAACTGGCGTCAGTAAGGTTTTAGTGGCTGATGCAGCTGCATATGAAGCACAAATGGCTGAAAATTTATCAGAACTCGTGCTTAAACTTGCTGGCGATTACGACTACGTTCTGGCTGCTGCGACAAGTGTTGGTAAAGATACTCTACCTCGCGTGGCTGCATTATTGGACGTCGCACAAATTTCAGAAGTGATTGAAGTTGTTAGTGCAGATACATTTGTTCGTCCTATCTATGCTGGCTCTGCTTTAGCAACAGTACAAAGTTTAGATGACAAGAAAGTGTTAACTGTGCGCACGAGTGCATTTGATGCAGTGGGCAACGAAGGCAGTGCAGAAGCTGTGGCGGTAGATTTTGTCGCCGAAGCTAAGACTGTGTTTGTATCGCAAACATTGACTGAATCAGAGCGTCCTGAGTTAGGTAGCGCTGGTGTGATTGTTTCTGGTGGCCGTGGTATGGGCAGTGGAGATAATTTTGCCATTCTTGAAGCGCTTGCTGACAAAATGACCGCTGCTGTCGGTGCATCACGTGCTGCAGTAGATGCGGGTTTTGTACCGAATGATTTACAAGTGGGTCAAACAGGTAAAATTGTTGCGCCTGACTTATATATCGCTGTGGGTATTTCTGGTGCGATTCAGCATTTAGCGGGCATGAAAGATTCAAAAGTGATTGTCGCAATTAACAAAGATCCTGAAGCGCCTATATTCCAAGTCGCTGACTATGGTCTTGAAGCTGATTTGTTTGATGCGATTCCAGAACTTACTAATTTATTATAATCAGTATTTTACCTATTATTTATAGGCTGGTTTAAACAGTAAGTTTTATGCATTTTAGGAAGGTTTTTGTCATATTGGCAAAAACCTTTTTTGTTTTATAGCCAGTCAAATCGCCATGCGTGGCAGTAAACTCAAGTTAGACAAGAGTAAATTAGTCAGTAGCTACATTTTTGTTTTAAATTAGTCATTTCAGCCTTAGATATTTATTACCGTTGTGAATAACCCTGCCATTGATGTGTTTTTATTTGCATATTTATTCATTATTTTTTTGGGATATGTGACTTTGGAATCCCTTACTTAATAAAGTAAATGCTCCAACTGTATCGGTTCGACCTATATTGATAATGCATAGTCTGATGCTTTAACTTTTTAATGGGAGTGGCTTGTTAGGTGAAAAACAATCATAAATGAATGGGGTGGATTAGTTCTTGCCTGTTATTCAATAGCAATACTTTCAAGGCACTTACTTTTTCATTATGACTTGTCACGCACCGATACAGACAGACAAACACACAAACACAATCTAGCGTTAAATAGCATCATAAATTAAGTTTGAGTATTAAGTCTGTTGATTTTATCAAACAAAAATTATCTCGCAGAGCAGTACAGCTTAATCAGGTTTGAAAATAGTATTACCCCTCCTATTTGGTCAAACATCCCTTGAAATGGTGATATTGATGGATAAAACAACGCTTGCTAATAAATCGTTACACCCTTGATAAGCCGCTGTGGCGTTTTTTGATTGTGATGTTATTTCTCACAAGATAAGCTACTTTTATCTGGCAATTAACCTCGTGCTTATGTTTGTATAGTGGCGTGTATCGGCAGAGAGCTTCAAATAAGGCTCTCACTGTGCTGACTACATAAGTAGAGGCGCATCAAATATCAGTAAGTTTACGTTGGGTGATACCAATAACTTAAACGGAAAGGATTTGGTGCCGAAGCGAACTGGTTATATCAAAACCGTTTGCTGGGGCAGTTTCCGAAAGGGGCTGCACTGTCATAGTAATTTTTATCCGTGAGGATAAAACAATGGATATCGATGTTGATATCGATATTACTGTGGAGTGCTACTGAAAAGATCCTTGTCTTCGCTTTCTGCGTTGTCTTGCCTTATCAGTTATCCTCCATTCGTACTCAACGAAGAAATTATAAAAAATGATGATAACAAGTTACGCCGATTCGGCACTTTCGCTTTTGCCTCCTGTTGTGGCAATTATTCTTGCAGTGGTCACACGTAAAGTGCTTCTTTCACTTGGCTTAGGTATTCTTGCCGGTGTGGTGCTTTTAAGCGACTTTTCAATAGGTACTGCAGCAAGTCACCTCTTTAGCACTGTAACCAGTCTAGTATGGGATGATGGCGCGCTAAACGCGTGGAATTTACAGATCATCGGCTTCTTAGTGGTACTTGGGATGATCACCGCATTAATCACAGTCAGTGGTTCAGCTCGCGCTTTTGCCGATTGGGCACATCAACGCATTCGTAATAAGCGTGATGCTAAACTGATGACGATATTCTTAGGTTGTGTGGTGTTTATTGATGACTACTTCAACAGCATTGTTGTTGGCTCAATCGCACGTCCTATTACCGACCGTTATCATATTTCTCGCGCTAAGTTAGCCTATTTGCTCGATTCAACAGCTGCGCCAGTTTGTGTTATCTCACCCGTTTCTAGCTGGGGTGCATATATCATCGCATTAATCGGCGGCATTTTAACGGCACATGGCTTTGCTGACACAGGACACCTAAGCGTCTTTTTACAAATGGTGCCGATGAATTTCTACGCCATTTTCGCTTTATTGCTATTACTTTGTGTGGCTATCTTTGGCTTAGATATCGGCCCAATGCGTCAACATGAGCGTAATGCGCAAAAAGGCGAATTGTTTGACGAAAGCAAAGGCTTACCACCAGGTGCAACGGCTGATTTACCAGAAGCGGATACGGGTAAAATTCTAGGTCTATTCCTACCGATTTTTGTTTTGGTGGCAGCGACGATTTACTTTATGGTTGCAACTGGTGCGGATGCATTAGCAAGTGAAGGCCTAAAGTTTAGCGTACTAGGTGCTTTTGAAAACACTGAAGTGAGTGAGTCATTATTTTACGGGTCACTCGTGGGCTTAGTTGTGACGGTACTACTGACAATTCAACAAAAAATCAGTGCTAGCATGATGTTTACTGGCCTTAAGGTCGGCGCGAAATCAATGCTACCTGCTATCTACATCTTGTTATTTGCTTGGACCATCGCATCAGTGATTGGTGAGCTTGAAACAGGTAAGTACATGGCAAGCCTTGCTACTGGTAATATCCCGTTTGCATTATTACCTGCAGTATTATTCTTGCTTGCTGGTTTAACTGCTTTCTCAACCGGCACAAGCTGGGGGACGTTCGGTATCATGTTGCCAATCGCAGCTGATATGGCAATGGGCAGTGACAGCACTATGATGTTACCTATGCTTGCAGCAGTATTATCTGGTGCAGTATTCGGTGACCATTGTTCACCAATCTCGGATACCACCATCTTGTCGTCAACGGGTGCGAGCTGTCATCACTTAGACCACGTAATGACGCAATTACCGTATGCCTTGATTGTCGCTGTTATCAGTATTGTCGGTTACACAGTGCTTGGTTTTACTGGCTCTGTTGCAATGGGCTTTATTACTTGTTCAGTGTTATTTGTACTGGCAGTATTAGGGCTTAAAATAGCAACTAAGTAACGACTATTTTTTATATTCAGTCATAAAAAATGCCACTCAATTGAGTGGCATTTTTGTATTTACTGTATACGTTAGGCTAATTAATTTAAGCCGCGGCGCTCAAGTAATCCTTCCGTGGTTGGGGCTTGGCCTCTAAAGTTTTGATACGCTTCCATTGGCGGTACGCTGTTGCCCACTTCACGAATCGTTTTTCTAAACTTCATGCCTATTTCGCGATTTAAACCACCTTGAGTTTGCACGTAAGCAAAGGCATCAGCGGCAAGAATTTCACTCCACATATAAGCGTAATAACTTGCTGAGTAACCGCCAGGGAATGCATGCGCAAAGTAGGTTGAGCGGTAACGTGGCGGCACTGCAGGCAAATCAACGCCGTGTTTTTTCAAAGCATTGGCTTCGAATTGCTCAACGTTCTGTAAAGGAGCATCAGCGTCCAGTGCATGCCATTCTAGGTCAAGCAGAGCTGCAGACATATACTCTAACGTATCGAAGCCTTGGTTAAAGCTTCGTGACGCTAATAGTTTTTGCAGCAAGTCATCAGGGATAGGTTTACCCGTATCATAATGCTTGGCGTAATTAGCAAGTACTTTGGGATGTGCGGCCCAGTCTTCCTCAAAGGTTGACGGGAATTCTACAAAGTCACGTGAAACTGAAGTTCCAGCAAGTGATGGGTATTTCACTTTTGAGAACATACCATGAGTACCGTGGCCCATTTCATGGAACATAGTCGTTGCTTCATCGTAGCTCACAAACGTTGGCTGGCCTTCAGGCGCCTTTTTAATGTTCATCACGTTTACAACGACAGGCTTTTGATTTAATAGCTCTGACTGGCCAACAAAAGAGCTCATCCATGCGCCGCCACGTTTGCCTTCTCGGGCAAAGTAATCAGCGTAGAAGATAGCCATGCTTGACCCGTCTTCATCAAACATCTCGTAAGCTTTTACATCTGGATGATAAACCGGTAAGTCTGGGCGCGGCTTAAGCGTTACGCCGTAAAGCTCTTGTAAGGTAAAGAAAACCCCATCTTCAAGTACGCGATTAAATTCAAAGTAAGGCTTGATTGATGCTGAATCTAAGTCAAATTTTTCTTTACGCACTAGCTCTGCGTAATAAGCCCAGTCCCATGGCGCTAGAGTAAAGTCGCCGCCGGTTTTGTCAATCATCGCTTGAATGTCTGCAGCTTCTTTTTGGGTGTTTTCAACGACCGCTGGCACCATAGAGCCGAACATGTCATAGACCGCTTCAGGTGTTTTTGCCATTTGCGGCGCCAAGCGGTAGTCAGACCAAGTGTCGAAACCTAATAGTTTGGCTTTTTTAGCCCGAAGCTGTGCTAAACGTGCCACTAATGAAGCCGTTTCATTTTCGCCTGTTAAGCCACGGTTAGCAGATGCTTCCCATACTTGCTGACGTAATGCTCGATTATCTAGCTGCGCCAATACTGGCTGACGAGTGGTATTGGTGATGTTAAGTAAGTATTGGCCGTCAAATCCCGCAGCAGCGGCATCCGCTTTTGCTGCAGCGATTGCAGATGTTGATAAGCCTGCAAGTTGACCCTCATCGTCCACAGTTACAGCAATTTCTTTACTTAGTCTTAATAGCCTTTGAGCAAATTCATTGGTGAGGGTTGATTGCTCTTCATTTAACTCACGGATTTTCTGCTTTTCAGCTTCAGTTAGTTTTGCGCCCGCCAGTACAAAACGCTGATGATAGACTTCAACTAAACGGACTTCTTCATCAGTCAGCGACATGGTCAAGCGGTTATCATAAATGGTTTGAATACGGGCAAACAGCTCAGGGTTCAGGTTGATGTTATCTGAGTGGGCAGCCATTTTAGGCGCCATAATACCTTGTACTTTACGCAGCTCTGGGTTGCTATTTGAACCTGTAAGGTTATAGAAAATGCTCGAGGTACGGGTTAGTAAAGCGCCACTTTTTTCCATTGCGGCAATGGTATTCTCAAACGTGGCGGCTGCTGGGTTAGCGGCAATATCCAAAATTTGTTGGTAATGCTGCGCCATACCGAGCTCAAGGGCTGGCAGATAATGCTCATCTTTAAGCTGGCTAAAGTCAGGTGCCTGATACTGTAAAACACTGGCTTGTAATAGTGGATTCTGTTGCACTGCAGCCTCTTGTGTTGTTGTTTCAGTTGAGTTGTTTGAATTGTTGTAACTGCAACCGCCTAAAGCGAGGGTAGTAGCAATGGCTACTGCGACAATTGTTTTATGCATCGACTTTCTACTTCCTTAATTATAATTGTTTATGCAATTTATCAATTGTTTCTTAATCGTACATGAAGAATGTTGGGTTTTGTGATGCCTGTAATTGTTATGGACTAAACAGCGAGTAAAACTGTGATCTAATTTATTGCAGAATGTAAATTTTGTTAATGTATGCGAGGTTTACGGTTGTCACGCCTTACTTGCTAATTGTTATAGCCTCAGTAATTTGCCAGAAAACCTGTTAACAGCTTCACGCTATTAAATCAGTAATCGGCTTATTTAAAAGTCGATTCGATGATAGAATAACGGCGATTATAACAATAAGGATCTTCTGTTTTGGCACAACTCTATTTCTATTATTCGGCTATGAATGCTGGCAAATCAACATCACTTCTACAATCATCTTATAACTACCGTGAACGCGGAATGAATACGCTAGTCATGACAGCGTCAATCGATGATCGTTATGGTGTGGGAAAAGTTGCCTCAAGAATAGGGATTGAAACTGAAGCGCAAGTTTTTGGTGCTGAAGATAACTTATCTAAGATGATTGAAACTGAGCTTGAAACCCAAAAGCTGCATTGTATTTTAATTGATGAATCGCAGTTTTTAAGTAAAGAACAAGTGAAGCAATTAACTCACGTGGTGGATAATTTAGATATTCCAGTACTGTGTTATGGCCTTAAAACTGATTTCCAGGGCGAGCTGTTTAGTGGCAGCCAATACCTATTAGCATGGGCTGATAAATTGGTTGAGTTAAAAACCATTTGTCATTGTGGCCGTAAAGCCAACATGGTGGTGCGTCTTGATGGCAATGGCAAACCAATGCGTGAAGGCGAGCAAGTGGCGATTGGTGGCAACGAAAGCTATGAGTCAGTTTGTCGTAAGCATTTCCGTGAGTTCATTTGGGACTAATATTTGAAACCCATTTTTGCAAACAGAAACGGGTTAGGAGTAACACATTCCTGATCCATTATTAGTTACAGCTTTCGTTAGCTAATGATTTCTATATTTGGATAAAAATCTAAATCAAAGTCTAGGTTGACGTCTAAATTAAAGTCTAAATCAAGGTCGTGGCGCTTCGCCCACACCAGACGAAAGGGAAACTACAGCATTTCCCTTCTCGACATCCCTTGCCGCTCCGGCGAAATTTTCTGAAAAGCAAAAGATTTCCAACGGGGATCGATCCAGCTTTAAACTTCGTTTGTGCTAACTTCTGACTTATTCGAAAATGCTAACGCTTCCGATGGGCCGTCCATGGCCCGACGAAAGCTAGCCTGACGTCCTGTCAGCCTCACGCTATTTTCTTCAACGTCCTCAATTCAAATTGAGTCTTTTAAATGCAAGATCTACTAGCTTTAGCTCTTTAAATTATCAGCAATGCAGTCAAATCGAAGAGACAATAAACCCAGTGTAGATACGTTCAAGACCTTCGAAAA
>NZ_JAJGZS010000046.1:0-17844 GCF_020806285.1 Shewanella sp. 10N.7 | reverse complement strand
CCCATGCCGGTTTTCAAGACCGGTGCATTCGACCACTCTGCCATCTCTCCGAACGAGCGAGATAATAGCTATCTCCCTCGCTGCTGTAAAGTAGAAATTGAATAAATTTGTTCATTTGGCTATTTGAGCATCAATTTGGGTCCTAATGCTGAAAAATACACCTATTTATCCATTTTAACTGGCGTAAGGCCTTTAGCACGATCATCAATGGCATCATCTAATTTAAAACCTGCTTGTTTCCATGTTGCCGCTTCTTCAGGGTTAAACTTTTCTTTAGACCAATCCATAGCTGACTCAACATCAAAGCTAGCTTTACTCCACTGCTGAGACTGCTCAGCGTTAAAACCTTTCTTACTCCAAGTTTGTGCTTGAGCTGCATCGAAACCAATAGCCTTCCACTCAGCGATATCTCTCTCTGACATCCCTTTCCATGTTGGGGCTGACGCACAGCCATATAAAAGACAAGCTACCAATATGACGATTAACTTATTCATTAAATACTCCCTTATCTGTAAGTACACGCAAGTGATGAAAATATCATCAAATTAAATATAGTTAGCGATATACTCAGTTTCAAGAAACTCACTGATAATTGTGTAGTTCCCCCTATATGCCGGGCAATAAAAAAGGTCGCACTAGGCGACCTTTGTTTAACTGACGTTTGTCTACACTGTATAACTAACAATGTAGACTTAGCTGCGTTGACGTGTCGTTTTAGGACGTGCAGCGGCAGTTTTATGCTTACGTACTGCGCGGCGAATTTTAGCGCCTTTAACTTGAGCACGCGCAACGCTGTGTTTATCGGTACCCAGTAATGTACGTGTTTCTGGCTCTAAACCAGCTAATTGACGCAAGTAGTTTACTTGCTCCATATCAAGCTCAGTCCAACCACCACGAGGCAATGCTTTAGGTAACTCAACCATGCCGTAACGAACACGGATAAGACGGCTGACTTGTACTTCTTGCGACTCCCATAAACGACGAACCTCACGGTTACGTCCTTCTTTAAGTGTCACATGCCACCACTTATTCAGGCCTTCGCCACCCGCAGGTTTAATGCTATCAAAGTTAGCAGGGCCATCTTCTAAGGTCACGCCTTTACGCAGACGCTGAACAGCAGCTTCTGATACATCACCAAATGTACGAACCGCATATTCACGGTCAACTTCATTTGACGGATGCATTAAACGGTTTGCAAGCTCACCGTCAGATGTAAATAGTAATAAACCTGAAGTATTAATATCCAAACGACCTACCGCTACCCAACGTGAATCACGAATTTTTGGTAAACGTTCGAATACGGTAGTTCTTCCTTCAGGATCTTTTCGACTACAAATTTCGCCCTCTGGCTTGTGGTAAGCCAATACACGACAAATGATGTCTTCTTCAGTTTTGATCACGATGGCACGGCCATCAATGCGGATTTTGGCATCTGCTTCAACGCGATCACCTAAACTGGCAATTTCTCCGTCTACACTAATACGGCCTGCAGCAATCCATGCCTCCATCTCACGACGGGAGCCATGGCCTGCACGGGCCAAGACTTTCTGCAATTTTTCGCTCATCTAGTTCGACTCTTCTGTTTGTTGTGGCACCATTGAAACTTTCTCAAATAGTGCCTGCAATGACTCTTCATCCGTCAGCGACGGTAAATCCGCTAACGCTTTCAAGCCAAAATAGGATAAAAACTCTGTGGTAGTTGCATAGAGTGCAGGTCGCCCTGGCACTTCTTTATGACCTACTGTTTTTACCCAATGTCTATCAGCTAAACTCTTTATTATGTGGCTGCTGACGGCCACACCTCTTACATGTTCAATATCACCGCGCGTTACTGGTTGCTGATATGCAATCACCGCTAGGGTTTCTAACGTCGCCCGTGAATATTTAGAGGATTTTTCTTGCCACAAAGGTTGTAAGAATTCACTTAACAGCTCTTGGGTTTGAAAGCGATAACCGCTGGCCACTTCAACCAGTTGTACCCCTCGCTCTTGATAATCTTGTTGCAACTCATCCAAGCAAGCTTTAATTCTTACCCGTGAGACATCAAACTTAACTAATACGGTATCTTTTATCATTTTGATACTGAGCGGTTTTCCCATTACAAATAGACTGGCTTCGATTAATTGCTTTAATTGAATGTCATTTATTTGCATGATGTCCTTTCTCGTATCTTGTGAAAGCGGATTAAAACGCTTTGACATAAATCGGTGCTAACGGCTCATTTTGAACCAAATCGACTAACAGCTCTTTGACTAACTCCATCAAGGCTAAAAAGCTTACTACCACACCGGCTTTGCCTTCACTCACATCAAATAAGTCAGTAAAAGGAATAAAATGTTCTGTCGATAGTTTGGCTAAGATCTGACTCATACGTTCGCGAGTTGATAACAATTCACGTTTTACATGATGATGTTCGTTAGCATCAATTCGTTTTAACACCTCAGAAAACGCCTGAGCGATATCAACTAATGATACTTCAGGTGGCATGATCACAGGCTTAATATTCGGCGCAGCTTTAGCCTGTGCTAAATAAACATCTCGCTCTAATCTTGGCAAAGCGTCTATATCTGCCGCAGCCTGCTTGATCACTTCATAGGCCTTTAACTGACGAATGAGTATGACGCGAGGATCTTCTTCCTCTTCGTCTGCGGTGACTATTTTTGGCAACAATAGCCGAGACTTAATTTCCGCGAGTGTCGCTGCCATCACTAAATAATCTGCAGCTAGCTCAATACGTGCTTCAGTTAAAATATCAATATAAACTAAATATTGAGTGGTAATTTTCTCAATCGGCAAGTCAACAACATCAAGTTTTTGCTTACGAATTAAATATAATAATAAATCCAACGGCCCTTCAAATGTCTCTAAAAACACTTCAAGCGCTTCAGGTGGAATAAACAAATCCGTCGGCATTGCATCAATTGCTTCGCCGCGAACAACCGCGAGGGGTAAACTTTTTTGTATACCCTGCATTTGTTCATTCCTTAAATTAATGACTGAATATCAGAAGGTTAAAACAAGCATTAACACCCATTGAATGCCAAAGCGCTTTACCCTTTCCTCTGGCTACTACGTCAAAATTATAGCTAGAAATTACCGAACGCGCGATTATACGCACTATTGCTTAGGGTTGAAACAACTATCCCACAAACTTGCAGGTCAAAAGTTATACAGCTTCAATAAATGCCCAGTAATTTGATCAGAAGCCTTATTCAAATGAGCTGATATCACCAGCGCCTTCACGCACAATAACCATGTCCCCATCAGACATATCAATCACTGTCGTTTGGTTTTCAGCAAGGTAACCACCGTGAATAATCGCATCAACACTGTGCTCTAGTATATCGCGGATATGCTCAGGATCAGATTCTGCAAACTCTTCGTCTGGCATCACCAAACTGGTGGACATAATCGGCGCTTCTAATGCTTCTAATAGTGCTAAAGCAATCAGGTTATCAGGCACACGAATACCAATAGTTTTCTTTTTATCGCACTGTAATCTGCGCGGCACTTCTTTACTGGCCTTAAAAATAAACGTGTAAGGCCCAGGTGTGCAGCTTTTAAGTAAACGATAAGCTTGGTTATCTACGCGGGCAAAGTTCGCAAGCTCAGATAAATCACGACACATTAAAGAGAAGTTATTGTCGTTATCGATTTTACGAATGCGTGCCATGCGCGTCATGGCATCTTTTTCGCCAATCATGCAGCCCAGTGCGTAACCTGAGTCAGTAGGGTAAACAATAACCCCACCTTGTTTTAATATGTTTACCGCCTGGCTTATTAATCTTGCCTGCGGGTTTTCATCATGTATGTAGAAGAATTGGCTCATGTGCGCTCCGTCCAAGATTCTGATTGCCAAACCCACTGAATACCAGCAGGTTGGAATAAATTTTTACCTAACTCAATCCAATTACTCGGAAAGTGAAAATCACTGCCGATTGAACCCATCAGGTTGTTCATATGGCTTAAAGCGACTAAGTTAGCGCGATCATCAATGCTTTGTTGGCCTAATACGACTTCCATCGCATCGCCGCCTGCTTCTTTGTATTCACGCACTAAACGCTTAAGCCATTTCGCTGACAACTTGTAGCCACTAGGGTGTGCTAAAACAGAAATGCCGCCAGATTGATGAATAATCTCAATAGCATTGGCCATGTCAGCCCAGTTATTAGGAACATAACCGGTTTTACCGCGAGCTAAATAGCGCTTAAAAACACTGGGCATATCTTTCGCGTAGCCATTTTCAGCTAACCAGCGCGCGTAATGTCCGCGACTGATTGCTGCGCCATCAGCATAATGTTTTGCACCTTCGTAAGCGCCTTCAATTCCCGCTTTTTCAAGGCGTATACCAATTTCTTGGGCACGTTCTTCTCGAAGCTCACGCTGGCGAGTCAGAAAATTGAGCAAAATTGGGTCTTGTTTATCCATATTTAGCCCCACAATATGAATATCGAAATTGTTCCAGCGAGTAGATATTTCTACACCATCAATAAGTTTCAATGGAGTTGCGTGTTGGCGATTAAATTCATGTGCTTCAGCTAAACCGGCGACAGTGTCGTGATCGGTTATCGCTAACATTTCAACGCCCTTTGTAATCGCGCGTTCAACAAGTTCAGATGGAGTGAGTACGCCGTCAGATGCGGTCGTATGGCTATGCAGATCGGCCAAGAGAGTGTCTGTTATCATAACGTTATTGTACTTTAATCTTTGTTGAAATGCTTAACCAGTCTCGATTATTTGCTACATTTTCAGCAAATTGATGCAGCTTTTACCATCGTGGATAAAAAAATGCCAAATTTGAGAAATATTCAATTGACTTTAAAGGCCAGCTAAGGTCTTCTATAAGGCATACGTTAGCCAAACGCATTTTGCTAACCTTTTAGATATAAGACCTAAACTCAAGAGATTTAATTTAAATGACTAACTTTAACGCACGTAACATCAATTGGTGGTGGCACTTCCCAAATTAACGGGTGGTGTGAAGCGTTGTGGTTATTTAAATAACACAAGATTTTACTAGAAAGCCCGCAGAGATGTGGGCTTTCTTGCTATTTACGGCTTGCACTCTTCGAAACAACTAACGCAAACCGAATCAGAAATAGAGACCTTAGTATGAAAAATCAACATATTAGAGAGGCGCAATAAGCATTATGGAACATCAGTTCGCCCATGTAATCACGCAAAAACAATCATTAGCGTATCACGCTGATCCATTGAGTCTTTATCAGCATGTTACCGCGAATGCGCCGCATACTATGTTGCTTGAGTCAGCTGAAATTGACACCAAAGATCATTTAAAAAGCATCGTGCTCACCCATGCAGCCATGATGGTACGATGTGATGGTTATCAACTCACATTCGCAGCATTAACAGATAATGGCGCAAGCTTACTTTCTCCTATCAGTGAGTTCTTTAAATCGAGTCAGCAGCAACAGCAAGATAATGAATTAATTATTACCTTAGCTAAAGCCTGCGAGTTACAAGATGAAGATGCTCGTTTAAAGTCGACCTCGCCATTAGATGGTTTAAGAATGCTGATCCAGCACATTCAGACAGATCAGCAAGATGCGTTTGAAGATTTATTTTTAGGCGGCGTGTTAGCCTATGATTTAATCGATACTGTAGAGCCGCTACCAGCTGTGCCTAATGCTGATAACGATTGCCCTGACTATCTATTTTATCTCGCTGAAACCTTAATTTTGATTGACCACCAGCAGCAAGATGCTGAAATCATCACTCATCAATTCTCTCAAGACCCACTATTAGCAGATACGCTGGCAAAGCACGCAGCAAAAGTGAAACAACAATGCCAAACATTGGCCCCCGTTGTGGACCTTGTGCCGGTTGACGCTGAAACCCAAGTTAATATTAGTGATGCCACGTTTAAGCAAACCGTGGTTGATTTAAAAGAGCACATTGTTGCAGGTGATATTTTCCAAGTTGTGCCTTCAAGAAGCTTTAGCTTACCTTGCCCAAATACACTCGGTGCTTATAGAGCACTGCGTTTAACTAATCCAAGTCCTTACATGTTTTACTTTCGCGGCCCAGATTTCACCTTATTTGGCGCTTCACCAGAAAGTGCATTGAAATACGACGCTGCCAGCAATCAAGTTGAGGTTTATCCCATTGCAGGTACCCGCAAGCGTGGTAAGACCGCTGATGGCGACATTGATTTTGATTTAGACAGTCGTATCGAACTTGAATTGCGTCTAGATAAAAAAGAGCTTTCAGAGCATTTAATGCTGGTTGATTTGGCCCGTAATGATATTGCCCGCATTAGCCAAAGTGGCAGTCGTAAAGTGGCTGAGTTACTAAAAGTTGACCGTTACTCTCACGTGATGCATTTAGTTAGTCGCGTGACAGGTCAATTGCGTGAAGACTTAGATGCACTGCATGCATATCAAGCCTGCATGAATATGGGCACCTTAGTCGGCGCACCCAAAGTGCGAGCGTCACAATTAGTTAGACAAGCGGAACAAGCAAGGCGCGGCAGTTACGGCGGCGCTGTAGGTTACCTTAATGGTTTAGGCGATATGGATACCTGTATCGTTATCCGCTCTGCTTTCGTTAAAAATGATGTTGCCTTTATTCAAGCTGGCGCAGGGGTGGTGTTTGATTCAGATCCGCAAGCCGAAGCGGATGAAACTCGCCAAAAAGCCCAAGCAGTGATATCTGCCATCAAAATGGGAGGTGGATTGTAATGACGACTTCTCAGAGCACCAATAACATGAAACTGTATTTATTAGATAACTTTGACTCATTCACCTATAACCTTGTGGATCAATTCCGCAGTTTAGGCTTTGAAGTACTCATTTACCGTAATGATGTGAGCGCAGAATATTTAGCTGAAAAACTTATCGAAGAATCAGGCCAAGCCGCATTAGTATTATCACCAGGCCCAGGAGCCCCCCACGAAGCGGGTTGCATGATGGAATTAATAAGCAAAGTGGCAGGTAAAGTACCTATGCTGGGCATTTGTTTAGGCCATCAAGCTATGGTTGAGTATTACGGCGGTAAAGTCGAACGCGCTCCTTTTGTGGTGCACGGTAAAGCCAGCCCCACGATTCATAATGGCGAAGGCGTATTTGCTAACTTACCTTCTCCGCTTCCTGTAGCCCGTTATCACAGCCTAGTGGCTACCCGTGTACCTGACTGTTTAGAGGTTATTGCTACTACTGAAGATATGCCAATGGCGGTAATTCACCCGCAAGATAAAGCGGTTGGATTTCAGTTTCATCCAGAGTCAATTTTGACCACGCTTGGCAGTACACTATTAACGCAAACACTGACCTACCTAACTCAATCTGAATCAAATAAAGGCGCATTATAATGTCTCAATTACAACCTCTATTAGACTCTCTTTATCAAGGTAATGCGCTCACCCGAGCTCAAAGCGCCACATTATTTAGCGCGATTGTTGCAGGCGAAATGGATCCTGTGGCGATGGCAGGTATGTTAGTTGCACTAAAAATGCGCGGCGAAACCATTGAAGAAATCACGGGTGCTGCTGATGCACTTCGTCAAGCAGCTAAACCTTTTCCGCGCAGCGCTCAATCATTAGCAACAGGCGTTGTGGATATTGTGGGTACAGGCGGCGATGGTCACAACACCATTAATATCTCAACCACTGCATCATTTGTTGCAGCTGCTGCTGGCGCAAAAGTGGCAAAACACGGCAACCGCGGCGTATCAAGTAAATCAGGCGCCTCAGATGTGTTATCTCATTGTGGTATCGGCCTGACGATGACCCCAGAAGCTGCCAGCCAATGTATTGAAGACTTTGGTTTATGTTTCTTATTTGCGCCGCATTATCACGCTGGTGTTCGCCACGCAGTACCTGTAAGGCAAGCACTTAAAACCCGCACCATTTTTAATATCTTAGGCCCGCTGATTAACCCAGCAAAACCTGAAGCTATGCTACTGGGTGTATACTCTCCAAAGCTGATTGCTCCTATCGTTAATGTGTTAAACGCATTAGGTGTAAAACGCGCCATGGTGGTATACGGAAGCGGACTTGATGAAGTTGCCCTACACGGCGAAACCCAAGTAGCTGAGCTTAACGACGGCAACATTCGCTTTTATAAATTAACCCCGCAAGAGTTAGGGGTAGAGCCTGCTGACATTTTAGCCCTTGAAGGCGGTGAGCCAAGTGATAACGCGCTTATCACTCAGGCTATTTTAAAAGGCGAAGGCAAGCCTGCACATCGCGATGCTGTTGCCATTAACGCAGGTTGTGCGCTTTATGTTAGCGGTGTGTGTGACACAGTGCAGCAAGGCACCAAACTTGCGCTTGAAACCATCAACAGTGGTAAAGCTTTTGACGTGTTGACTAAATTGGCTGATGCAAGCCAACAAGAGGATGCAAAATAATGGCAACTATCACCAATAAAACAGCTAAAGAATCTAACGTATTAACAAAGATTGTTGATACCAAAGTTGCCCATATTGCTTCGCTTAAATTGCGTTACCCAGAAGCAAGCTTGCAACCTAAAATATCTGACCGCAGTTTATTTGATGCCCTTAAAGCCCCCAATGCCGGTTACATTTTTGAATGCAAAAAAGCCAGTCCATCAAAAGGGCTTATTCGCCCAGTGTTTGATGTTGAAGCCATTGCTGATATTTACGGTAAATACGCATCGGGCATATCGGTATTAACCGATGAGCAGTTCTTCCAAGGCGATATAGATTACATTCCATTAGTGCGTGCTCGTGTTAGTCAGCCAATCTTATGTAAAGACTTCTTTGTTGACCCATACCAAATCAAGCTGGCCGCTCACCAAGGCGCAGACGCCGTATTGTTAATGTTGTCGGTATTGAATGACGAACAATACAAATTACTGGCCGAAGAAGCCGAGAAATACAATTTAGATGCGCTAACCGAAGTCAGTAACCAAGAAGAACTTGAACGCGCAATTGATCTTAACGCGCGCATTGTGGGTATTAACAACCGCAACCTACGTGACTTAAGCACTGATTTAGCCACCACTGAAGCGTTAGCGCCGCAAATTCCAACTGACAGAGTCATTATAAGTGAATCTGGCATCTATAATAACCAGCAGGTTAAGCGCTTAAATCCGTTAGTGGACGGCTACCTCGTAGGCAGCTCTATCATGGCGCAAGAGGATATTGACCTTGCTTGTCGTCAGCTGATTTTTGGCAATAACAAAGTGTGCGGTTTAACCCGCCTTGAAGACATCAAAGCAGTGACTCAAGCTGGCGCAGTTTTCGGTGGATTAATCTTCCACCCAAAATCACCACGTAACGTAAGTGTTGAGCAAGCGGCTGAATTGGTTAATAAAAGTAAACAAAATAACCTTGCTTTGAACTTTGTCGGCGTATTCGTCAACAAGTCCAATGCTGACATTGTTGCAACCGTAAAAGCGGTCGGTTTGTCAGTAGTGCAATTGCACGGCAGCGAAACCAGTGAAGATATTAGCGAGTTAACACAATTACTCACTGACGCTAACCTTGATTGCCAAATTTGGAAAGCGGTCAGCGTTGATAGCGGCACAAACTCTGTGGGCGATAAACCACAAGGCTGCGATCGTTATTTATTTGACAGTAAAAACACAACAGGTTTTGGCGGCACAGGCGAGACATTTAACTGGCAAGCGTTACTCGATACTTCTGCCATTACCAATGCAGAGCGAGAAAACAGCATGCTTGCAGGTGGGTTAACACCTGAAAACGCATTTGATGCAAACCAACAAGGTTTTTATGGCTTAGATCTTAACTCAGGAGTTGAGTCACAGCCCGGCATAAAAGATGCGCAAAAGGTTGCTCAAGCTTTTACTGCAATCAGAAAGAATTAGTACATTACCCATTATTAAAACCAGACTTTGATACAGAATTAAGAAATAGCCAACATGGGTATTTCAGACAATATTGATAAGGAAAGATCCAATGACAAAGCTTAAGCTTGACCCTTATTTCGGCGAATATGGCGGCATGTATGTTCCGCAAATCCTTGTGCCAGCACTAAAGCAATTAGAAACCGCGTTTGTTGAAGCCCAAGAAGATGAAGCCTTTCAAAAAGAATTTACCGATTTACTAAAGAACTATGCAGGTCGCCCTACCGCATTAACCTTAACCCGTAACTTAAGCCCTAACCCTATGGTTAAAATCTACCTTAAACGTGAAGATTTACTCCATGGCGGCGCGCACAAAACTAACCAAGTACTTGGTCAGGCGTTATTAGCAAAACGTATGGGCAAAAAGGAAATTATTGCAGAAACAGGCGCCGGCCAACATGGCGTTGCAACCGCATTAGCCTGTGCGTTATTAGACCTTAAATGTAAGGTTTACATGGGCGCAAAGGATGTTGAACGTCAATCACCAAATGTATTCAGAATGAAACTAATGGGCGCAGAGGTTATCCCTGTGACATCGGGTTCAGCAACCCTTAAAGATGCTTGTAACGAAGCCATGCGTGACTGGTCTGCAAGTTATGACAAAGCGCATTACTTACTTGGCACTGCAGCAGGGCCGCATCCATTCCCAACGATTGTGCGCGAATTCCAGCGCATGATTGGTGAAGAAACCAAAAAGCAAATTCTTGAAAAAGAAGGTCGTTTACCTGATGCAGTTATCGCCTGTGTTGGTGGTGGCTCAAATGCTATTGGCATGTTCGCTGACTTTATCGATGAAAAAGACGTTGAATTAATTGGCGTTGAACCTGCAGGTAAAGGCATTGATACCCCAATGCACGGCGCACCACTTAAACATGGTAAAACGGGTATTTTCTTTGGTATGAAAGCGCCACTAATGCAAGACAGTGACGGTCAAATTGAAGAGTCATATTCTGTATCTGCGGGCCTAGATTTTCCATCTGTTGGGCCACAGCATGCACACTTAAATGCCACAGGCCGCGCGCGTTACGAGTCTGCAACCGATGATGAAGCTTTGGAGTGTTTCCAACTGCTTGCGCGCACTGAAGGGATTATCCCAGCGCTAGAGTCAGCCCACGCTATTGCCTACGCGGTTCGATTAGCAAAAGAAGCGACTAAAGAAACCATTTTAGTGGTCAACTTATCAGGTCGTGGCGATAAAGATATCTTCACCGTATCTGACATTTTAGAACAAAAAGCTTCTGCTGAAGCTGCGAAATAAGGACTTATCATGACTAATCGTTATCAAGCAGCTTTTGACCAATTGGCTCAAAAACAGCAAGGCGCATTTGTGCCGTTCGTGACCCTTGGCGACCCAACGGTTGGGATCTCGTTAAAAATCATTAAAACCTTAGTAGACAATGGCGCTGATGCTCTGGAACTTGGCTTTCCATTTTCAGACCCGCTTGCTGATGGCCCTGTTATCCAAGGCGCGAATTTACGTGCATTAGATTCAGGCACCACTGTGGCTGATTGTTTCTCGCTACTAACTAAAGTACGTGAGTTATATCCTGATACCCCCATTGGCTTATTGCTATACGCTAACTTGGTTTTCGCTAATGGTATTGATGAGTTCTATGCAAAAGCCAAACAAGCTGGCGTTGATTCAGTACTGATTGCTGATGTGCCTGTTGAAGAGTCGGCTCCATTTAGTGAAGCCGCCCATAAACATGGGGTTGCGCCGATTTTTATTGCGCCGCCAAATGCTGATACTGACACCATCAAAATGGTCAGTGAACATGGCCAAGGTTATACCTATTTGCTATCTCGTGCGGGTGTAACTGGCACAGAATCAAAAGCGGGTGCGCCAATTGGTGAAGTGCTCGCCAAACTGGCTGAGTTTGATGCCCCGCCGCCGTTATTAGGTTTCGGTATTGCTGAGCCTAAGCAAGTAAGCGAAGCCATTAACGCAGGTGCTGCAGGTGCTATTTCTGGTTCTGCTGTGGTGAAAATTATCGAGCGAAACAAAGACGACGAAAAAGCTTTGTTAAGTGAATTAGGCGAATTTACCCGTAATATGAAAGCTGCGACTCAAAAAGCATAATACGCATTTAAATCATCTTATTAGGCTTAATAGTAACAATGCCGCTCATTTAAAATGAGCGGCATTTTTGTTAAGTACTAATTTAAATCTAAGCCAGATGAATGTTTATATGGATAAAATTTATATCATTGCAGTGGCTGACGTATTAAAACGTTACTGCAACACCAACAAAGTGAATGCTTGAATCAAAGTAGCCATTCAATAGATTACCTGTTGGGTCAACACCCGGTATAAGCCCATCTTGACGAATTTCAACATTTCCTAAGTCAGCATACTCATAAAAAACATCTAACTTACTATCGCCAATATGAGTACTCACACCAACAGAGTAGCGCTTTTGCACACCCACTGGGATATCTGGGGTTTGTAAATATGGATCATCTTGCGGTGATGTTTCATAAGAGAAACCGAGTTTTAGATTCCAATCTTTATTAATCGCATAATCTAATCCTACGCCATAATGCCAAACATCATCCCAATCTCGGTCTTGTGATAGATCAAAGCTGTGATCTTGTCCCAACAATGAACCATTAAATGTAATTGGGCTGCTATCCCAATCACTCCATTGATGCCACTGAATGGTGGTCAATAACGCTAACTGCGGTGTGACTTGATAGCTAGCACTCAAATCCACCAGGGCAACTAAGCTACTGTCCATTGAAAAATCTGTCAGCTGCAGGTTATCTAGGCGGATATCTGAATTGAGGTTACCTTGAAAATCATGCTCAAGTTTTGAGCGATAACTAAGGCCTACCATTAACTGTTCGCTAGGTTGATAAACAACGCCGGCGTTATAGCCCATGGTCCAGTCAGAGGCGCTTTCAATTTCAGTATTAGCCATCCTACCGTCAAGTACTGCGTAGTTTATTTGCAATCCCGCACCTACCGACCATTGGTCATTAATGCGATAACTTAAGGCTGGATTGACTTGCAGAGTCAGAAGGTTAATGTCTTCTAATTGTAACTGCCCAGCCCAGTTAGCACTGTAATCTAAGCCAGAACCACCTGCTGTACCAAGGCCTACGCCAAAATGCAGATCATCCGTTAATTGAACAACATGAAAGGCAGCTACCGAACCAAGATAGTTATTGCTACCACCACCAGAAACGCCATCAACATCATAAAAATCGACTCCTAGATCAAACGCTAGGCCATTTACAGTGGTTTTATTCTCCCCCATAAACGACATAATGGCGGGATTGACCCACATCGCAGCAGCTGATTCAGTATAAACACCATCACCTGCACCAGCAGTACCTTGGTTTGCGTAAACAGCTTCTTGTAAAAATAAACCGCTCGCATTTACAGGTAATGAAAATAAAAGGGCTAGTGGAGCCAGCTTTATAATGTTTTGAGTCATGTATATTGCTCTACAATAGAATTTACAAGAATAATACCATTACCTAATATTCCATATAGAATATCGCTTATTCTATTTGTCGCATTGCACTGTTGGTATATGAGCCGCCATTAAGCATAGTTCATCTTATCTCAAGCTGATCACCTTCATATCACTGACCGTTGCTGGTACAATTTGGCGCAATCATTCCTATTAGCAAATGGACTGCTAAACTCACCTTTAGGCTATAGCTTCTAATGAAACAACTGCTTGATTTTCTCCCTTTGGTAATCTTTTTTGCCATCTACAAATTTTATGATATCTACACTGCCACTGGCGCACTTATTGCGGCCACTGCATTGCAGTTAATTGTCACTTACATCTTATATAAGCAAGTCGAAAAGATGCACTTGATCACTTTTGCTATGGTGTCATTTTTCGGTACGTTAACTTTGGTCTTCCACGATGATGCCTTCATCAAGTGGAAAGTCACTATTGTTTACGCCTTCTTTGCTATCGCATTACTAGTAAGTCAGTTAATCAACAAACCTATTCTTAAAAGCATGTTGGGCAAAGAAATGAAATGCCCTGACAAGATATGGGCTCATGTCACTTGGTACTGGGTCACTTTCTTTGTTGCATGTGGTATTGCTAACATTTATGTTGCCTTTAGCTTGCCATTAGAAACCTGGGTGAACTTTAAAGTGTTTGGCTTAACAGCTCTTACCTTAGTCAATACTGTTATTACCGTTATGTACCTGTATAAACATATGGAACATGATGAATCGGAACAAATAAAATAATTCAAGGAACCTATCTATGTGGTACATGATTTCGTCACAAGATGTTGAAAACAGCTTAGAAAAGCGCATGAGTGCCCGTCCTGCACATATTGCTCGACTTGAAGCACTTGCCGCTGAAGGTCGTTTATTAGTCGCTGGCCCACATCCTGCGATTGATAGTGAAAACCCTGCTGAAGCGGGTTTTACTGGCTCTTTAGTGGTTGCTGAATTTGATTCATTAGCTGCAGCGCAAGCATGGGCTGATGTTGACCCGTACATTGAAGCTGGCGTATATGCTCACGTAATTGTTAAGCCATTCAAGCGAGTACTTGTCTAATGAAAATTGTCTCATTTAACATCAATGGTATTCGCGCTCGCTTGCATCAATTACAAGCGTTAATCGATAGCCATCAACCTGACGTCATCGGCCTACAAGAAACCAAGGTTCACGACGAAGCATTTCCAGTAGCAGACGTTGAAGCTATGGGTTACCACGTGCATTATCATGGCGGCAAGGCTCACTACGGTGTGGCTATGCTGTCAAAAGCTGAGCCTATTGAAATTATCAAAGGTTTTAAAGATGATGCAGAAGATGCTCAGCGCCGGATGATCATGGGTAAGTTCAAGCAAGATAATGGCCGTGTAATTACCGTCATGAATGGTTATTTCCCACAAGGTGAAAATATCACTCATGAAACTAAGTACCCTGCCAAGCGTAAGTTTTATCAAGACTTAATGCAGCACCTTGCTGACAACCACACACCGGATGAAGACATTGCCATTATTGGTGACATTAATATCTCGCCTGTTGATTTAGATATTGGCATTGGTGAAGTCAACGCCAAACGCTGGCTTAAAACCGGTAAATGTAGCTTCCAACCTGAAGAGCGCGAATGGCTGCAGCGTTTGAAAGACTGGGGCTTGGTCGATAGCTTCCGTGAACTGCACCCAGAGCGCACTGAACGTTACTCATGGTTTGATTACCGCAGTAAAGGCTTTGTCGATAACCGCGGCCTGCGTATTGATGTGGTTATGGTCACTAAGTCATTATTACCACGTCTGACTGAATCAGATGTAGATTACGATTTACGTGGTATAGAAAAGCCATCTGATCATGCGCCAATTTGGAGCACTTTTTCTGACTAATTGGTCCTGATTAGCTTAATTTGCTGACAACTCTATTAGTGCCACAAAATGAATACTTAAAAGCTTAACGTGAATGCGTTAAGCTTTTTTATTCGCTTCGAGAAAGCTAATAACCCTAATCAGTCATTAAAGTTAACGACTCATATTTCAAAAACTTAAATTAAGCATCTCTCAAAATCACTACTGCGTTTTATATTCTCTAGAACAATCAAAAAACGGTTCGCTCCCAATAAAGAGGTATAGAAGCTAGGTTATCCGTAGGCTAAACTAAAATATCAGTTACTCTGCCTTACTTTGTATTCAATATTTCTATTGCCTTGTGTGAAAGAGTAATCCAATTAGCTGGACGCTGAGTGACAATTTAAAAAGGATTTCTAGGTTGAAGTATATTAAATATTACAAGCACTCAAAAAGTAAATTGATGCCATTCAGCTTCTCTATCTGCTTGATTTTTCTACTCATCGAGAAACCTGTTTCAGCTTCCCACGATAAAATAGTCAATTTTACCACCAGCAGCAGTATTAAACCTTTCTTCTTTGTTGACGAGCAGCGTGGGCTGCAATACGAATTATTACAAGCTGCGTTAGCAACAAGCCATGTAAAATTAGGCCAAGTCACTTTTGCCTCTAACCTGCGCGCTTTACGATTGGTTAAAACCAAAAAAATCGATTGTATTATCAACTCCCCCGCTAATAGCGAAGGGCTATTTTTAACCCAGAGCTTAATTGATTATCAAAATAGCGTTTTTTATCTGAGCAAAAACCAATTAGCCATCGATTCGGTACAAGATCTTAAAAACGTCTCCTTGGTTGGTTTTCAAAATGCGAGTCATTATCTAGGCCAAGAATTTTTAGAAATAGCAAAAACACATAGCAATTATATTGAAGTTGCTAATCAAAAAAACCAAGTGTTAATGCTGTTTCGTGAACGTATTCAAGCGATTATTCTTGAAGAACGAATTTTTGATTATTATCGCAGCCAAATTGACAGCCAAATTAAATCACCTGTTGAAGTCACCAAGGTCAAATTATTCGGCCAAGCCCCGCGCTATATTGCTTGTCACGATCCAGAAACGGCTATTCTGGTTAATGAGGCTATTTCGCAGTTAAAACAAACCAACTTATATCAAGATATATTGCTTAAGGCTGAGCGCAGCTATAGCGGTGTTTCTGAGTTAAAAAAGTAACTAGCCCATGAAGGGCTAATCGCAACAACACAAGTTGTAGCAATGGTTACAGTACAGGTTGCTGTAATGGTTGTACCAATGGTTGCAGTACATAGCCGCATAGCACTTGGACACTTGGACACTTGGCTAAATGATACTCCCTCAGCCCAAATACCGATGTTTTGTAACAAGCCCCGCCTATTGAAAAGTCACCGTATTAGATTCAAAACCTATTTTAGTATTTAATGATTTTAATTGATTGAGCCCGATAATCCCGATGACCTGGTGATTAAAGCTATCGTTAACAATGACCGAATCGAGGTCGGTAACAATAAAGCGGTTTTCAAATAGTGAAGCCTTACCATTAGAGACCGCGATAGAGTCACTCATGCTAATGGGGATCTGTTTGCCATTAATATCTTGGCCATAGGCATTAGGAATAAGTTCAGAAGAAATAGATAAGTCGACAGCATTCTTACGATTAATTATCGAATATTGTGAGCCTGTATCTAAAATAAGTCCCACTTCCTGCTCGTTAATATTAACCACAACGTAAGGTATACCAAAGCCTGATGAAAATAAACTGAGGTTATTCTTGGTTTCATCAAGGGTATATTGGGCCAATAATTGAGTTTGTAACTCAGAAAATTGCAGCCCTTTAGCGATTAATTGCAAAAGGTCAAAACCCAACAAGCCTAAATACTTTCGATTAATACCCGACAAATTATGAGTATTTAAATTAATGCTAGAGAGTTCATACCCTGATACGGTAAAGCCTGATAGCTGTATTTTCTCACTGACCATCATCGCTTGCTCAGACCCAAAGCCATAGCCTTTTTCAACATCCAAAGAAGTATAATCATCAATACTGGATAAATACCTGCGGTCTAAAACAGAGCTTGAAGAGCCAGTATCTATAATCATCCGACCTGACAAAGCTTGAATCATCACATCCAAATGGAGTTGACCATCTTCTGACTCAACAAGTGGTAAGTTTTGTTGTATTTGAGTCGCCCAAACTGTGGCTGTATAGAAAAACAAACTAAGTAATATAGCGCTTATTTTTATTACAAAAGGAATTTTTACTACAGAAGAAGTATTTGTAATTGAAGAATAGCCCATAGCTTAAAAGTCCTTTTCAGTATCATAAATCTAGCATGAATCTATCATTGCCTAAGATGTCACTCAGGTGGGCTTTGACGATAACACTTATGGGCTACTAATTCTAAACATCGAAGGAATGATGTCTTATCTTGGTGATTTCGGCGGGTAAACAACGCCAATAAATAATCTACACTGTAAAAGAATCTCAATCCCTGAATAGGTGTATTTGTTTATTAACGCCCCATTAAGGGGAAATTTGTAGTTGGCTAAAATAACGAACGAAGTGAGAAAAAGCCAACTGTAAATTTTCCCGCTTGAATGGCTTGTTGAACGAAGCCGCTCTGCGGCAGAAAAGATAAAAACTCACCTTTATTCTC
>NZ_JAJGZS010000045.1:0-19931 GCF_020806285.1 Shewanella sp. 10N.7 | reverse complement strand
GAGGCAGGACGCCGACATAGCCTCAGATTGAGCCAAGGATGGCGAATCTGAGGCGGTAGTAAATTAGCTCTGTAGTATGAGGAAAAACACTTCGCCGGAGCGGCAAGGGATATCGAAAAGGGAAATGCTGTTGTTTCCCTTTCGTCGGGTGTGGGCGAAGCGCCACGACTTTACGCCTAAACATTTTTAGTGATTTATATCAATAACATAAAACCACCAACATGTTATAAACCTAAGTCAATAACAGTTAATTAGAAGTCATTATTTTTAAAAATTAAAATGGAGTTAATTTTGAAGAAAGTATTAATTAGCGTAGGTTTTATACTTTTAACAGGTTGTACAAGTGTCAATATCGAGCAACTTGACCCTAAAATGCAAGTAAGTCACGTATGTATTGAAGAAAATCCCAAAGTAATCGTTCACGACTTTTTACCTGTTGTTCAAAAAGGCTTTAAACGTCACGGAATAACAACTGAAGTTTATACTGACAGTATGCCAAACTATTGTGACTACCATTTGAACTACACCGCTTTGAAAACTTGGGACATGGCTATGTACATGCACCATGCAGAGTTATGGCTATACCGTGGACTAGATAATATTGCATATGCCGAATATCACCTTAATGGTAAAGGTGGATTAGCTTTAAATAAGTGGGCAAGTGTAGATTCCAAAATGGATCCGGTTATTAATAAACTTCTATCAGGTTACTCACCTGAGATTGTTGATGCTTACCGTAAAGCTATCCCAACGAATAAACCTAAGAAGTTAGCCTCAGAAAGTACAGAAGATCAATTAAGGAAATTGAAAAGGTGGTTGGGGGAACAGCTTATTACTCAGGAAGAGTATGAACTAGAAAAACAAAAGGTACTTACAGAGAAGTTATAACAAAGCAAAAGCTAATTAGTTAGAAATTAAAATCCAATAAGAAAGGCGACCGTTTGGTCACCTTTTTGCTGTTAACTCATATTAGGTTAATTTCAAATTATCCTAACTTAACGCGTGCATTACGGAACATACGCATCCATGGGCTGTCTTCTGCCCACTCGTCTGGGTGCCAAGAGTTCGCAACACTTCTGAATACACGCTCTAGATGCGGCATCATAATAGTCACTCAGCCATCTATGGTAATTAATGCAGGGTTTGCATTTGGTGAACCATTTGGGTTTTCTGGGTATTGCGTTGCAATTTGACCGTAACCGTCAACGTAACACAGCGCCACTGTATCTGATACTTCAGAAATTTAGTAGGGTCAGTGTAAGCTTTATTTGAGCACCATACATTTCCTGACCTCAAGACCAGTTTTATACCCTTTGCTCTAGCTCATTTCTGTCCAAATATTTGTTAGTGTTTGTGAAGCCAACATCGGTAATAAAGTAACATGCCTAATGAGCGAGTTTATCAATGGCAATCCATTTCTCTGCTGATGCTTGTTGCACTATTAAACGCTAGCTTTTCCCTCACAATTAGCAGTCATTGCTGCGCTGTCCGCGCTTAATAAACCAGTTCAGGCTTTTTAGTTATTGGTCGCTTGGTGATTTCTTGTTAAAATCGCAGCAAATTTATAGGAGCGTTTAACAATGGCAATGTATGTAGTGGGTCATAAGATCCCAGATTCAGATTCAATCTGCGGTGCAATCGCACTAGCTTACTTAAAAAATCAAATTGAAGAGCCTGCAATTGCAGCACGTTTAGGTGAACTTTCACCTGAAACAGCCTATATCTTAGATAGATTTGGTTTTGAAGCACCAGAATTCAAAGAAAGCTACGCAGGCGAAGAAGTTTACATCGTTGACCATTCAGAACTTACCCAAGCACCAGATGATATCGCTGAAGCGACTATCGTGGGTATCGTTGATCATCACAAATTAGGTGACTTAACGACCTCTACCCCGCTTGAGTGTTGGATCCGTCCAGTAGGCTGTTCAAATACAGTGATTAAAATGATGTACGATTTCTACCAAGTAGAAATCCCAGCTAATATCGCTGGCATCATGATGTGCGCTATTTTAAGTGACACGGTTATCTTCAAATCGCCTACTTGTACCACTGCAGATATCCGTTGTGTTGAAGCATTAGCTGAAATCGCTGGTATTGAAGACTTTAAAGAAGTCGGCATGGAAATGTTCAAAGTAAAATCAGCAGTTGAAGGCACACCAGCCCGTGACCTTGTATTGCGTGATTTTAAAGACTTCAACATGAACGGTAACCTTGTGGGTATCGGTCAGCTAGAAGTTATCGACTTAGCAGTATTTGATGATATCAAAGCAGATTTAGAAGCTGATATTGCAGCACTAAAGGCTGAAGGCAATCGCCACAGTGTTTTATTATTGCTAACTGACATCATGAAAGAAGGTTCAGAAATGTTAGTGGTTTCTGACGATGAATTCCTTACAGAAAAAGCATACGGTAAAGCCAGTGTTGATGGCCGCGTATGGTTAGACGGTGTATTAAGCCGTAAGAAGCAAGTTGTACCATCTCTACAAGATGTGTTTGCATAAATTGCAGAAACTGCGAGTCTTCAATGTACCTCGCTAAAACGAAAAAAGCTGAATCATTTGATTCAGCTTTTTTGTATCAAAAAAAAATGCAGCGTTAGCACTTAAGAATCGAGAGTTAAAAACATAAAGTATCAATACTCACGATTAATGTGTTTCGGTCAGAAGTTCAATCCAAGCCTCTGAATCTGCAACCATAAACTTGTAACTTTTATGATTGTTTAACTCTATTTTAATCGCATCAGCGGTTACGGGTAATATCCCGCCTCCCGTTCCCCAGCACTTTTCGACCTTCTCAATATCAGTGAGTGCAATCTCATACGGCCCCATTTCAAATATCTTATTTGAAGCTTCAAAATACAAACGGCTTTTAGTTAACGATAGCTGGCCATCTCCACTAAATGCCCCATTCTGCGCAGTAGCAAATGTAGACCTTACAACTGTTTCATCACCAAAATCTATTGTACTCATTGGTCATTCCTCACCTTGTCGCTCACTGATATCACCGTTAATATTGCTCGCTGTTCTCTAACAATAAATAGATGTACTATCAGTTAGCATCACCGATATTACTGCTATCATTAGCCATAAATTTCATTTTACTGAATTAATTATAGTCGGCTAAAGCTGAACAGCCATTGAATAAAATAAATATGAATAAGGCGATTATGAATACCCTTAAAATACTTTTGATAAGTTTGAGCATACTTAGTCTGACTGGCTGTATCACAACCCCAGAAATGAATAGTGAACATGTCGCAGTCTTGTGGTCAGAACAAGGTGATATGGATATCTGTGAATTAAAAGGCACTCTTATTGGTTCACAGGGGCATTGGTATGATTATCTATTTATTACCAATAAAGATTTAACTCAAGGTGCTATTAATCAATTAAGAAATGATGCACTTACACTAGGCGCTAATACGGTATTTCTTTATAAACCAAAAGTCTTTACCACTTCAGTCACCTTGTTAGCCAATGCTTATACCTGTCCAGCTAACGTAACATAGCCAACCCCTATATCAACTCAACATTGATATAGGCATTGAAATTATTTTAATATCACTCTACATCCATACAGTTAGCATAATAAGTGACTTATGGGGCCAGTCGACTCCATAATTTCATCTACAGCAAACAAGTTTATTAGCATTTAATAATACAAAGAGTCCCATTAATGGGTGAACTCTCCGACTAACTGTAATAATCTATTTTAAATAGCTAATGGATAACTTGTAATAGTTCATAGGCGTCAAACCTTACTGAGATAATGTTTGCTCAAAACCGCTCATTTTTAGGATGATAAATGATTACTCACGAACCCAATGCACACTATATGGCCAACCCTAACCGATATAAAAATATGGCTTACGAACGATGCGGGCGCAGTGGCATTTTGTTACCTAAGCTCTCCCTAGGGTTATGGCAAAATTTCGGTGAAAACGACTCTCGAGTCAATGCTGCTAACATGCTTCATACAGCCTTTGACTCTGGTATAACCCATTTTGACTTAGCTAATAATTATGGCCCTAATTATGGTGCTGCCGAATCAACTTTTGGTTCAATCTTTAAACACGACTTAACGCCTTATCGTGATGAATTGATTATTTCTAGCAAAGCGGGTTATGACATGTGGCCAGGCCCTTACGGAATGGGTGGATCACGTAAGTACTTGGTATCAAGCTGCGATCAAAGCCTTAAACGCACTGGCTTGGACTACTTTGATATCTTTTATCATCATTGTATGGATGCTGATACGCCATTAGAAGAAACCATGCAGGCACTGGATTACATTGTGCGTTCAGGCCGTGCTTTATACGTCGGGATTTCAAATTATCAACCTCAGCAAACCCAACAAGCCATTAAGATACTGCAAGATTTAGGTACTCCTTTATTAATCCATCAACCACGCTATAACCTGTTTGATCGCTGGATTGAAAATGGTCTTACGGAAGTGCTAAAAACTGAAGGCGTTGGCTCGATTGTATTTTCGCCTCTGGCGCAAGGCTTATTAACCAGTAAGTACCTCAATGGTATTCCTAAAGATTCTAGAGCAGCACAAGAACATCAAATTTACCTCGCCGAAAAAGACCTCACCTCAGCAAAAATATCAAAGGTGAAAGCCTTAAATGAATTAGCACAGCAGCGTGGACAATCGTTAGCGCAGATGGCCATTGCATGGACACTGAATAATGAAGCTGTAACGACCTGTTTAATTGGTGCCAGTCGTCCGGCGCAAATTCTCGACTCTGTTAATGCACTGAATAAGCTAGACTTTAGCCAACAGGAATTAACGGCAATCAATAACATTCTAAAGGAATAGGATTTAAACGATGAACAGCGTAAACAATGATAAAGCAACATCTGGCAAACCACTAAAACACCATGCAAAAGGGGCAATAGCCATGACAATGATGATAACCGCATTGGCCCTAGTTAACCCTGTTGCCGCTGAAATTAACCCCGAACAACTTGCAGATATCAAAGCGATCAAAATTAACAATAGCCAGGTGATTACAGCAGGTTTGCCGACAAGCTCTGAGTTTGAAACGCTCAAACAAGCAGGCGTTGAGGTCGTGATTAACCTAATTCCGACCAATAATCCTAACTTTCTTGCTGAAGAGCCCGAATTAGTAAGCGATTCAGGGATGAAATATGAAAACATCGAAGTCGATTGGCAGCAGCCAACAATAGAAAATGTTGAGCAGTTTTTTAATGTGATGGAACAAAACAATGATAAGTCGATTTTAGTGCATTGCGCCGCCAACTATCGCGCATCTGCATTTTACTATTTGTACCTAGCTACCCAAGGGATAGATATCTCAGGGGAAGTGTTAGAAGATACATTATCGCCTTGGGGAGATTTACAACAAAGCTTTGAAAAATACCCACAATGGCAAGCACTCATTGAACAAGTAAAGCTCAAATATGCAAATCAATAACCTAAGCGTTTAAGGGAAATCTATCCGTGGCAGTCCTACATCTTAGCTGCTTGCACTTGAGTGACTTAAGCAGCCATGATGATGTCCATCAAGTTTAGCGGATAATGCTTTACACGAACTACAGCTTAAGTGCCTTTTATAGTTCTTTTCAAAAAACTCTGAAGTTCGATTTTCTAGGCTCTGGAACAATTCTTGATTGAGTGCCGTTTGCCACTGATATTGAGCCATCAATCTCGATAAGTGGCGGTAACATGTCGTAGATTGATCTGACAAAAAGTCTGGTGAAATCAATTTACTCTCAAATTGAGTCAGTGACCCTGTTAAGTAAAAAGCTATCCCTTGAACCAACTCTTTGGCTTGTAAAGGTGTTGCTGTTAGTTCACCATTTTTTATCGCTAGTTGCACCGCATCAGTTAACCATTGCCAAAACGAATTAATACGTTGTTTGAATAGCTTTACTTTTTCATCACTTGCTAACTTCCAAATCATTGCATTAACAGAAACAGACCGTAAGGTAAAAAAGCTTCTGCTTCTTTTAATGGTTTCAAAAGTAAATAAAATAGGTAGCAGTAATCTTTCTTGTGCAGATAGTTGAGGATTTTTTTCTACAAATAGCGGCATGTAATTTGAAGTCGCACTGCGTAAAAACAAGCACACTAAAACATCTTCTTTGCGTTCAAATAACTTATACAAAGTCCCTGTTGAGCAGCCGACATCTTTAGCTATCTGTGAAAATTTGAATGACACAATCCCTTGGGACTCAATTAAAAGCTCTGCAACATCTAAAATTTGGTCACAGCGAAGTTGAGTCAATGTTTCTGTAGGACATTTCATAATGCATACCTAATATTTGATTAACTCAATTATCATCCTTATTACTCTTTATAGGTATAACATCGGTAGATAATCGGGATTAAGTTCACGCTCATTAAGCTTTTTCATTGGTCTTTGTGATTCAGTTCATATCTTATTTCAATAGTGATAATTAACTCCCGTTTATTCACGTAAAAACGCATTGATAACTCAGTAGTTCATGAACAATGTTCTTGACCCACTTCACGAATAAAATTGCCCCCCCAAAAAAAGCGTGATGCCATTCAAATTTGAACAGCATCAATTTGTTTATCTTAGTCGCATCAAAATGTGAGGAAAGATAAATGCACAACAGACGTAACTTTTTAAAATTAAGCGCAGGTGCTGCAATCGGCGGATTAACTGCAGCCATGCCAGCTAGCGCACAACAAAGTCAATGTGAAGAAATTAACTGGGATGAATCAGTTGATGTTCTTGTTGTTGGTTCTGGGTTTGCAGGACTATCGGCTGCTATTAATGCCAAAAAGCAGCAAATCGGTAGTGTACTTGTATTAGAAAAAATGCAGGTAATTGGTGGTAATTCTGCAATTAATGGCGGTTGGTTAGCGATTCCTCAAAATCCAATTCAATTAGCTCAAGGTATTAACGATGATTCTCCAGAAGAATTAGTTAAAGACCAAATTATCTCAGGCAGAGGCATGCAAAATGTCGATATGCTGAGAACCATCGCGAATCGTTCATTAGATTCTTATGACCTATGTATTGAAACCGGTGTGAAATTTCGCGAAGGATTTAACATCCAAGTGGGTGGTCATAATAAAGCGCGCGCTATCAGAACTCAGCATGGTACTGGCGGTGATATCACCACTAAATTATTCGAAGCAGGTAAAAAGGTAGGCGTGGAATATCGCTTACAACATTACATTGAAGACTTCATTATGGACGGCCAAGAGATCGTTGGTGTGAAGGTAAGACAGAATTATCGTTACCCAGATCTTAAAACGGGTAAAACAATCTATATCAAGGCTAACAAAGCCGTTATCCTCGCGCACGGTGGTTTTGCCCAGAATATGGAATTACGCCAAATGGTCGATCCATCACTGGATCCAACATTAGATTGTACCAATGCTCACGGCGCTACAGGTGAAGTAACCTTAACCGCAATGGCTAACGGCGCCCTACCTGTCCACATGAACTTAATCCAAACCGGTCATTGGGGTTCTCCTGATGAAGGCGGATTCGGCTGGTCGAATGCATTACTTTCGATTGGTTGGCACCAAGGTGCAGCTATTAGTGTACTTAATGGCAAACGCTTTATGGATGAGCGCGCAGATCGCAAGACCTGCTCAGAAGCGATTATGAAAAATCGTTATGAAGACAACAGTCCAGCCTACCCAATTGTGCTGTTCAACTATGAGAACTATAAAGACGACGACCGTGTTGTTCGTTCATTACGTGACAAAATGGCTTGGAAATTGGACTCATTGGATGATGTTGCCAAGAAGTTTGATATTTCTGCGACAGCCTTAAAAGACACAATTGCTGAATATAACCAGCATGTTGTAGACAGAAAGGATCCGTTATTCAACCGTAAGATGGACACTGCTGAGGTTTTAACAGGGCCATTTGTTGTTTCACGTATTTGGCCAAAAGTGCATTACTGCATGGGTGGATTAAAAACAGATTTAGGTGGCCGCGTGATTGATGGTCGCTCAATGAAACCGATTAGAAAAATGTATGCCATCGGTGAAGCTACTGGCGGCATTCATGGTGAAGCTCGCTTAAGTTCGACCTCATGTCTTGAGTGCTTAGCAATGGGCATTATCGTTTCTGAAACTATTAAATCTGATCTGTAGGCTGAACCACCATGAAAAAATTATTACTAGTCGCTTTTTTATCTACTGCGTTTTTAGCCACCGCAAATGCGGGCGAGCTTTATACCGTCAAAGGGAAAACACAAGGCAGAGTGAACCACGAAATGCTTTATCAAGATGGCTGTAATGCTTGCCATCAAGGTTCACCAAGAGCGAATACCACAGATGAGGCCTGCGTGGCATGTCATGGCACTGTTGAAACAATTGAAATTGATGAATCAATTTTAGCAGTACCAGAAGCACACCCACATAAGTCTTTGCATTATAACCAAGGCGCAAGCTGTTTAGCCTGTCATAGTGAGCATACGAAAAAAGCTCCTACCTGTGCTGACTGTCACCGTACTTGGTTCCATGAAATGTAACACAACAATAAAATAACGATGATTTTATAGGGAACGAGAATGAAGAAAACCGCCAAGTTTATGTTGTCGATGGTGGCCACAGCGATTGCTATGTCTTCTGCGCCAGTAATGGCTGAAGAACAAGAAGATGGTATTAACATCGGGGGCGCAGTGCGCGTCAATTATGCGTATAGAGATTACGACGAATCTAATAAAGATAAATTAGGTGAGCTTGATTTCGATATGGCTGCCATTAAGTTTGATGGTAAAAAAGATGACTGGGGCTTAGCTGCTGAGTACCGCTTTACCGCAAACACCAATTACATCAAATATGGTTACGGCTATTATGATATTGATCCGAATTGGCAGCTACAAGTCGGTATTAATAAAGTGCCCTTTGGTAACCCTGAGTTTATCTCTAACAGTTGGTGGTTTGGTTTACCTTACTACCTAGGTTTTGAAGATAATCACGATGTGGGCATTAAAGCCTCTTACGACAATAATGGCTGGAACACTGATTTCGCGTTCTACAAAAATCCTGTTTACAGTGCAACTGAAAACAAGCGTTATTCAGCGTCATTATTCAGTGGTGAAATCAATGGCACTGAATATCATAACGAAGAAACCAATGGGTTTAACTTTAGACAAACCTATACCTCTGAGTATGAAGGTGGCTCTACAACGTTTGGTGGTTCTGCTCAATATGGTCAAATCTATAACAGTGATACAGGTAATATGGGCGACCGTTATGCTGTAGCGTTGCATTTAGATAGCACTTACAAAGGCTGGAACCTGCAACTGCAAGCGATGCAATACGAATATGACGCGGCAGATTCTGCTGATGACAATAAAATCGGTATTGCTGTAGTGAGTTGGCAATATGAAATCGCTTCTAAAGGCCAAGCGTATAGTGCCAATATCGCTAAAACCTTTGCCACTGACTTTGGTAGCGTTAAATGTTACAACGATTTCGGTTTAATGACCCCAGATGTTGCTGATGACAGTTATGACAACAGCATGCAAAACGTCACAGGTTGTGCGATTTCTGCTGGTGCAACTTACACCATGATTGACTTTATTTTAGGCAAAAACATGACGTTTTCTACCGCGAATAATGACCACGTAGGTTTACCTGAAATGGGTGATGATTGGGACAAACGCATTAACATCAACTTTGGTTACTACTTCTAATGACGTCGTAATCAACACCTTTACCAACGGTTAACGCAATACTCTCAGACAGGCAGGAACTGACTCCCTCATTTCTGTCTGTTTGATTGCTCGCTTTATCAATCAAACATTGTCTTTATCAACTAAAGCCAATGCCATAAACCACTAAGCAGTAATCACTCCAACTATGAAAACACCTTCAGTTAAACTGCCTCTACTGGCCTGTATGGCGGTAGTTGCTCATTCTTCACATGCCATGGATGTCGAACTCGGTGGGTTCATAAAAATGAACGCTCGCTATGTGAGTGGTGATGTCGAATTTCAAGACTTATGGACTGGTGGAGGTTCAATTTCTGAGCCCACTAAACGGACACAATTTAGTGCTCAAGAATCACGATTGAATCTCGCTATATCTTCCGAGGAGGTAAAAAGTTTCATTGAAATGGATTTTGTCGGTTCCTCTCAAGGTAACCCAGTTATTTCAAATTCATACAGCCCCCGTCTACGCCATGCTTTTATCGAATATCAAGATGTTATGGCAGGGCAGACTTGGTCAACGTTAGTCAATACTTCAGCCTTTGCTGAAACAGCAGATTTAGGCGGGCCATTGGTTGGTCAGGCTATGGTGAGACAAGCTTTAATTCGTTACACCCATAACGATTGGCAATTTGCACTTGAAAACCCTTATACCTACGGTACCGATGCAGTCACTGAAAGTAACGACTCAAGCCAACAAGAGTGGATTGATACCCGCAACGACTATGTACCTGATCTCATCGTACGCTATAACAAAAAAGGCGATTGGGGCAACATATCAGCATCAGGCATTATTCGTTATCTCGATCCTGTTGATACCCAGCAATTAAGTAAAGGTATTTCAGTGGCTGGAAAGTTTAGAACCTTCGGCAAAGATGACCTTCGTCTACAACTACATTATGGTCATTTAGGGCGTTATGTAGGGACTGATGCCGCAAAAGATATTATTGATGGTGAATTAGAAACCACGCTGTCAGCTATGATGGCTTATCGCCATTTCTGGACTCACAGACTCCGAAGTACCGTTTTTATAGGCCATACAACGACAGAAATTGAGCGCACTCGTCGAAATCATTTTGGCGCGAATATATTTACCAATCTTACTCCTGAGCTCTCTGTTGGTTTTGAAGTGGGGCAATACGCCATTAATGATAAATCGCCAAGTTACAGTAATGAATTAGTAGACACTGGACAATCACAATACGCCCAGCTCAGTATGCAATATTCATTTAGGTAATAAATGCGGAATTTAATTTCAAATTGCAGGGTTAAAAACCTATTTCGTATAATTGTTCGCATTTATAAACCAATTAAACTTATAAACATTGACCAACGACAACAAATTAAATGAATATTTGAACATATTCTCAATTACTTAAGATTAGCGATACTAGTCACGAATAAAATTGTCGTTGCGATACCTGCGTGATCTATTTCACCTTTATGTTACCAAGATGAATTTATAGTTAAGCCATAGCAAAAGTAAAGATTAATATCTCACAGTTCCAACTAGGATAAACAATGAAACTTAAAATGATTTTTGGTATTGCAGCGCTTGCATCAACAGCTGCTGTTGCCCAAGGCCCACAATGTAATCACGCACAACTTCCTTACCAACAAACAACGCCTGTCCCATTTGACAGCAGTGTTCATGCTCCACAAAACACTATGCCAATCCAGTGTAGTAACCCTGAAGTTGAAGCATATATTGCTGATTGGGAAGCAGGCAAGATTGATTTCAACACTATCCAAGCCAATGACAGCATCGCTAAAGATCAACGTTTCTGTAAAACTCTTGATAATGAGGGCAACGTACTTGAAGCTAAAAACTGTGAAGTTGCTAACTCTCCAGTAGGATACATCTGGAAAGACTTGGCTGATTCACCAGTGGTTATCGGTATTACTAACGGTGGCAAGTCAGATCATGAGCCTCATTTCCATGGCCAACCTGAGTGTTATTACGTGGTAAACGGTGGCAGTAAAACGTTAGCAGAAAACAAATTCCAACCATTGGAAAAAGGCCAATATTTCTATATCCCAGGCAATGCGATCCACAACACACCAATCCTTGAAGATAAAGGTCTTGGAGTAATGTACTGGTATCCAAATAATGCTAACTTTGACGGGTTCAAATACTACTGGCGCCGTGATGTGAAAAACCTTCGCGTTGCAGAAGAAGCCTTTGACCGCGTAGATGAAATCCGTAAGCGCGATCTAAACTTAGGTCCTTACGGAACAAATGAAGCAATCTTTAAAAAGTAAATAGCGACTAGCTTTTATAATTTATCGTTCGTTAAGTATTTAATAATCCCCATTTAAATATCATCTCCAAATATAAGTGGCCTACTTTTAATATTAAAGTAGGTCACTTTTTTATGTTTTAAAAACAAAAACGGCCACTTTCTTGTGCCAGAAGCTTTAAATTAGCGGCCCTAGTTTTCGTTCAAATGTTTTGTATTGATTAGCATAAATGGCTAAGCGTCAGAAACAAAAACGGCCACTTTCTTGTTCCAGAAGCTTTAAATTAGTTGGCCTAGACTTTGTTTAAATGTTCTGTAGCGAGCTGTATAAAAGACAAATAGCCAGAAACAAAAACGGCCACTTTCTTGTTCCAGAAGAAAGTGGCCTAGTGTTATTTTTCAGCAATAAAAGGATGAAGTAATATCGCTAAATTGAACACTGATCTTGCTATTTTTACTTATCACTTCTTCGTTTAAAAACGCCTGTCTTAAATAACGTCTTATCAATAAAGAAGCGTGTGATTAATTGCAAAGAAGTGTTCCAGACTTCCTACTCTAAATCACACTACATACTGGATTTTTAGCATTAAAAGGATGAAGTAATAATGCTAAAAATCAGTACCTTGTTACACTCAAGAAAACCAAAGGGTTACCATTTATCCGCAGTGCAGTGACAGATAACCCTGTTACTATTTTTAGTATTGGTAATCGAATTGCAGAGTGAATTCTGTTCCTGGCTCTTTTGCGTATACCACCACGTCTTGCTGATCGTATTCGGTTGTTTCGCCTAGGATATTCTTCACTTTAAATTTCACCCCAAAGCTTTCTGTTGGCAGGTAGCTGTATGTGAAATCTAAACTATGAAAAGGTTGCTCATAAACATCATCTAACCCGCCGCGTCCACCATAAGCAATACGTTCACCAAACACGTTATATACCAGTGTCGCACTATGTGACTCATTAGCAGAATCATAGCTAAACTGCATGTTGGCAACCCACTCAGAGTGACCTGTCATGCGGCGTTTATTATTAGTTGGGTCAATCTCACCATTCGCTAAGATTTCAATTTCTGAATCACTTAAGGTTAAGTTACCCGCGACAAAGAAGTCTTCCCAGAAGCCGCCTTCAGTGCCGATAAAGCCAAGGTCATGTAAAAACTCGGTTTCGATACCATAAATAACGCCTGATTCAGCATTGTAAAACTTGAGCTGACGACCGGCTTCAGAAATACGTTGAATCGCTTCAATCGGGGCATCGACGTCTTTGTAGAAACCGCCAACACTTAAGTTTGCGCCATCTTCTGAGTAGTATTCCCAACGTAAATCCAAGTTGTAAATATCAGAGCTTTCAAGCTCTGGGTTACCGAAGAAATCAAAACCAGTAATAGGGTCTTGGAAACGTACTGGCGCAACTTCACGTAAGTCAGGACGCACCAATGTTTTACTTGCACCAAATCGCCACTGACTCACATCAGATGATTTCCAGGTTAACGACATTGATGGGAACCAGCCATCTTCAGCGATAGCATAGTCTTCCATGTCATAACGACCACCTTCATCTGAGATTTCACCATCAGGCGTTAGTGGTAATGTCACTCGGCGGAAATCTTCATAGCGAACACCCGCAACAAAGCGCCATACGTCATCAAAGTCGATATCAAGGTTAACAAACCCTGCATCAATCATTTCTGCGGCAATGTAATCTTCGGTGTCTGTTGAAGCATCTTTAAGTTCTAAATCAAGCGTGTCATTGGCAATATTGTCATCAGAGAAAATATTATCAAAATCAGTCGATAGGATGTCGCCATTAGGATCGGTTGGACTTAAGCCAACGTCAAAACCTAAACGTGTTGCATAGCTTTCACGGGTGCGCTCAAAGTATTCGTAACCACCACTAATTTTTAGCACGTTCATGCCAAATTCAAACGGTAGGGTTAAATCGAACTTGTAATTTTCGGTATTATCATCAAGGCGGCTATAAACATATTTAGGCGCATCTTGAGTATTCAAGTTGCGGCTTGTCATGTTATTAGCATCATCAAACAATACGTTATAAGTGTACGAAAGCTCATTAGGTGCATAACGCTTAGAGCTTGCGTTTGAATACATCCAATTAGCTTCTAAGTCCCATAGATACTCAAAGAAATGGTTACCCTGAATTTGGTTACTAATCAGATTACGTTCTTCATAAGCCACATCGTAAACTTGCAGAGCATTAGGCTCTGAAATCGTATCGATGGTTTCTTCAATTGCCACTGATACATCATCTGAAGTGTCGCGCAGGTAAGTCGAGAAGGTTTGAATTTTATGGTCGTAACCAATTTCTAAACCTAAATTGAGCATGCCAGACATTTGCACAATCGAATCGGTACCCATAACATCTTTTGAGTTTTCGATTTGCACGTTGTCAGCATCACCCGCTAATTCCACTTCCGTTTTAGTGTAGTTTTCAGCTTGTTTCTTATAAGAAACTGCCGACATTGCGCCAAAAATAATGTCATCAGTAATATCCCAGCGATCGCCAATAGCGATGTTACCGCGGATACCTGGGTCAGTGCTTTCAGTAAATACCGTCATGTCGCGATACATGTCACTGGCTAACCCACGGTTAATTTCCTGCGCCTCGGCAAAATCAATGGTACCGTTTGAACCTGTCACGATATCAATTGGGCTGATCCCGCCATACATATTATTGACATCATTAATGCTGTTAGGCATTGAACGAGTGCCGTCATCTTGGCCCATCCAGTCGTCACCGCCACCGTTATAAGTGAAAGTGTCATCAGAATCGTTGGTGTTGTAACGGCCACCTAAAGACACTTTAAAAAAGAAGTCTGCAGGAATGGATTTAGTACGAATATCAACATGACCACCACCAAAAGCTGCTGGCGTACTGGCTGTACTGGCTTTTTGTACTGATAGTGACTCAATAATAGAGGCCGGGAACATATCCAGCGGTACCACGTTACGAGTTGGGTCTGGTGATGGCACAACCGCACCATTTAAAGAAGTACTTGAATAGCGTTCGCCCAAACCACGTACGTAAATAAACTTGCCATCTTTTAGTGTCAAACCAGTCACACGGCGCAGCGCTGCGGCGGCGTCACTGTCACCTGTGCGAGAAATTTGGTCTGCACCCATGATGTCAACAACCGTTGGTTGTTCACGACGTTCTTCAACTGCTGCAGAAGCAGAAGTGCGCAAGCGACCCGTTACAGCAATCACTTCAATTGGGAAATCTTCACCTGGATCAACCGCAGGCGTTTCTTCCGAGTAAGCTGGTAGTGTTGTAAAAAGAGAGGCTGCAGAAATGGCAGTGACAACAGCTAGACTTAGCTTGTTAGCGATAAAACTCGGCTTGGTTTTCATAGCGTTTTTCAATCCTGTACACAGTTCAGGTTGCACCTTCGTCTTGGGAAACTCTATTTACATGGCTTACACAGACGAGGCAGAAAGTATTGTCTTATTGACTCAATATCACTTACTAAAACCCTGAGATAAGGGTTTTAATTAATGCCAGCAAGCACTGCTTGCTGGCATTATCAGGGCAGATTTACTTGATAAATGCCCAACCTTCACGCCAGTCAGTCTGGCCATCGAATGCACCGATATAATCAGTTGACTCGAAGAAAGTATCAGTCGTGCTCATATCAAGACCAGTACCCAGTAACACAGTGTCAGTACCTGCTGGCATGCCATCTGTTAATGTGACTTCTTGTGCAGAGTTACCTGTTTGCGCTAGGAACCACGCTTCGGTATCAACCGCATCAGTTGTCGCATCATTATCTGAGCTGTATTTAAATGGCTCGTTACAATCGATTACTGAGTGAGAAATCATTAATGAACCATCATTAACATTGTCAACAAGACCGGCATACGTACCGTCTAGCTCTAGACACTCACCTGATTCAGTCTCCGAAGTTGAACCTTTACGACCTTGAATCAATAGGTTGTGGATTGACGCTGCTGTAGCAACACGAAGGATAATCCCTTCACCTTTGTCGCCACTGGCATTTTCAATATCAGTACCTGGAAGGATGGTCACGTTAGAGATAGTTGGGTTAGACACTGGTGTATCGTCAGTTCCTTTATGGCTATCACCTTCAAAACCACGGTTTGCTTGACCATCTTCATGAGTGATATACACATATTGTGCTTTACCCTGCCAGCCATTAGTCCAATCTAAGCTGTCATCGAAGTTGTCAGTTAAGTAAACATATTTAAGGTTGACTGCACCGCCCCAGAACTCAACACCATCATCGCCATTGGCATGAACTTGGATATGGTCAACTTGCGTACCACTACCTACTGCCGCAAATGAGATACCGTTCATTTCTTGAGTATCGTTCACTTTAAAGCCAGCATACTTAACTACCACATAGCTGATTTGACCGCTGTTATCAGCATTGTCGTTACCGCCGTATGGGAAGTCGCCCACTTCGAATGAAGCATCACATGCATCTTTATCAGGACAAGTATTGGTTTCGCCGTTACCAAGAAGTACTAAACCACCCCATTGGCCACGCTCACCTTCTGCACCCGCAATCACATCTTGCTGCGAAGTCATCACGATTGGATGTTCAGCACTACCTTGAGCCATGATTTTTGAGCCACGGCTAATCGCGATGTAGCTGTTATCTGTTGCAAATAACTGAGTACCAGCTTGAATGGCTAATGTTGCTGAGTCAGTTTTATCACCGCCAACAACCACTGCACCGCCATCCACTTTATACATCACGTTTTGACCAGCAAGCAGTGTTGTATTCGTGGTGATGTTACCTTCGATTGAACAGACTAAAGTCACGCTGTCATCTTTATAAAGGCCTGCAACCACATCTTCTGCAGTTGTGCCAACTGGGCAAGATGTTAATACTGGTAATTCAGTTGGCGCTGGCGCTGCGTCTTCATGAATCGCAGTTGTCCAGCCCGTAGTCCAATCAGTTGTACCGTCGAATGCACCGATATACTCAGCATCCATTAAACGGTCATCCATGTTAGCTAAATCTGCTGCACCGCCAGTTAATGCCACTGAAGATGAGTTAGGCATGTAACCAGTTAGGTCAGATGCACCCGCTAGGTTACCTTCTTGCTCAAGGAACCATTGCTCAACGTCAAGTGCAAGTTCGCGACCTTCATCAGCATCTGGTTTTGCATTTTTAAATGGCTCAACACAGTCGATTAAGCTGTTTTGCATGTTTAAGTTGCCAGCTTCTGCAGTAATAACTGTGTTGTCATCATTCACTTCTAAACACTCGCCAGATGCCACATCACCTTTAACCAGCATGTTGTAAGCGTCTACTGCAGTGCCTTTACGGAATAAGATACCTTCAGCATCATCGCCGCCACTGTTAGTGCCATTAGCCACTTGAATAGTAAAGTTAGCTAAAGTTGGACGAGATTGAGGTTCTGCGTCTGCGCTGCTGTTACTGTCAGCTTCAATACCACGGTTAGAACCGTTATCTTCTTGACGGATATATACGTGTTGCGCGCTACCTTGCCAACCGTTTGTCCAGTCTAAAGAATCATCAAAGTTTTCAGTTAACACAACGTGAGAAAGCGATACGTTACCGCCCCAGAACTCAACACCGTCATCGTTATTTTTATGAATTTGGATATGGTCAACAGTTGTGCCCGCACCGACTGCTGCAAAGCTGATACCGTTCATTTCTTGTGTATCGTTGATTTTAAAACCACCGAACTCAACGCGAACATATTGGATAACACCTGAGTTATCTTCAGTGTCATCACCACCGTAGCTGTGACTTCCTACTTCAAATGCAGCATCACAACTGGTTAAATCAGGGCATGAGTTAACTGGTGCGTTACCTAAAACAACTAAGCCGCCCCATTGACCCGCTTGACCTTCTTGACCCAATGCAGATTCAAGTGATGTAAATACGATAGGTTCATCTTCTGAACCTTCTGCCATGATTTTAGAGTCACGACTAATCACTAGGTAAGACTCACTGCCACCCACAATTTTAGTGCCTGGCATGATAGATAATTCAACTGAATCGGCTTTATCGCTACCAGCGATAACAGCGCCATCTAGCATCCAAACAACATCGTTACCAAGAATAATATTGTCACCATCTTGGCCGCCAACATTCACTGTCGATGCAGCAGTAGAAGGTGCTAATGTGCCTGACAATACCCAAACTTCTTTACCGTCGATTGCTGCAATAGTTGCACTCTTCTCAGCAAAACCACCGTAAGCAGCTTCCTGATCTGAAATGTCAGGAGTTGTAGGACCTGGGTTAGTTGGCGTTTCACCGTCTGAACCTGTATCGATATTAATGTCACCACCACAACCAGCAAGTAACAAAGTTGCAGAAAGTGCTGCAGATACAGCATTAAGTTTAAAAATTTTTTTCAGTTCCATTGTCATCTCCGAGGACGGATTTAAGCGTGTTAAGTAATTCGGCTGGACGACAAACTAACCCTCAAAAATGACAAAAAGACTGCGTAAAAATGACAACAACATTTCACTAACATGAAGTAAATATTAAAATCCAATAGAGACAATGACTTACAACTTGATACAGCTTGTTTTTTATTGTCACATTATTAACAATTATTTTACCAAGGTAACGCTTGGTGCAACTTTAGAGGGGGCGACTGGAGGGGAAATAAACTAAAACTCAGGTGAAAAACTTAAAAATAGACCTACATCTGACCTAAAATAGACAGTCTATATTGACTGAAAATGACAATATTATGACTGTTATATTAGGCAATTTAAGATGAATAATTAAATCATTTGTCATATTTCTTAGCCTTATTCATTGATGAAAGTCTCATTGCAAGGCAGCCTAAAGAAAATAGACGATATGGTCATAGACGGAACTGAAGCCGCACCTTTATCTTTAATAAAATAAATTTGGTGGAAAAAGACTTATTCAGCTTGATAAAGTGTTTGGCATTGTTCAGGTTTTACCTTAACTGTTTTTGATTTCGGCTTAGACTTTTGTTTGGATTTGGACTTGTATTTAGATTGCTTACTCGCTTCATTTGACGCCAATATTTGTTTGCGCCACCAATCAAGCTCATCACAACCTGTGCCCGTTGGTGGCGCTTTTTGGTTTTGACATAATGCATCATTTTCAGGGCAAGCCAAACGCACATGCATATGAAGAGAGTGTCCCCACCAAGGACGCACTTTAGTCAGCCAACTGTCATCTTGCCAGTCCATATTGCACAGTTGCTGTTTGATTGCTGGATTAACAAAAATCCGCGCAACCTCGCTAGACTCAGCTGCTAACCTGATCATAGTGCCGTGATGAGCTTGCCAATCTTGATTAACGTTAAATGCCGACTTATCAACAAGATCTAACTTCTGAGGGGTTTCTCTGGCATCTCTTGTCAATGTCTGCTCAGCTTGGCGAAACCAAATATCTGCATCAAGCCCAACTTGGTGACTTGAATGACCCGATTCAAAATTACCACCGCGAGCCATCGAGATATCACCAATCAAAATATCATTCATCCCTGCTGCTTGGGTCTGTTTAGCAAAATTAGTAATAAAGGCCACTAATTGAGGGTGGCCATAATAGCGATGACGCTCTGTGCGTATCACCTGATAACCTTCACCTATCAAGGGTAATGCCTTTGCCCCTGCCAGACAGCCATTGGCATAAGAACCAATCGCTGCAACCTTACCTAAAGATGGAGTATCAAATTGACTCCATTTCATCTGTTGAGCGAAAACTGCAGGGATAGATATAGAGATTAGAATGGTGCCAATAAGTAGTGCGTTTTTCGGCAGAAATACTTTGAACAAATATGACATGTGCAGCACCCTTTTACACTTCAGATGATGAAAAACATAAACAAATTAAGCTTTATCTTTATAGAGTCTAGCAAGAAAATAAGACAGTAAAGTCAGCCTGTTCGACATTAAGAAGAAGGAGTTAAGAAGAAGGAGTTAAGAAGAAGGAGTTAAGAAGAAGGAGTTAAGAAGAAGTATTGTGGCTTAATGAATCTGTACACCGATATGGGGTAAACTCCCCTTAAGATAA